>DATNKA010000621.1:0-3831 GCA_035603655.1 Candidatus Acidiferrales bacterium
TCATGTTGCCGGCAACGGAATTGATGATGTCGTAGCTGAATTGCAGGTTGATGATGTTGTCGGCCACCGGAACCGCGGTGAGACCGTTGACTTGGCGCATGAGGCGGGGGGTTTGCACCGTTCCACCCGCGGGAGGAACCTGTAAGAAATAAGTGACCGCGTTGAGGCGGCAGACAGTGATGGTGGTGCCGGCAACGTAGGCGGCCGCTACTGTGGCGATGCCGTTGGCCCCCGCCTGGTTGAAATTGAGAGCGTCGCCAAGCGTAAAGTTGATTCGGGTATTACTCGGAAGGCCAGTGATCTCGGCTACGGCGACCGCGGTTTGAGCGACACTGGTACCCTGGCTGCCGGTGCCATTGCCTGGCGTGGTTACGGTGAATAGCATCAGATCGCCCACGTTAAGGCCGCCAGGCGCGAGTATGTTATTTGGAGTAACCGCCCCATTCACTACCCCCACCGTCGCTTGAGTGCTGTTCGGAAAAGTGAAGCTGAAATTGGACAGCGGAAAGTTGTAATCGCAGTAGATCGACGTGATGCTGTCATTGGTCGCGGCTGGAGCGTTGACGATCACTGCGTTGTTCTGCACGCCATTGGCAAAGCCGGGCAGGATGCCCGTCATGTAATTGCCGTTCGGGTAAACGGCACCGGGAACATAGCAGGTTCCGGTCTGGTTGCAGGCCACTTTCGTGACCCCATTGCTAGTGGCTAGCTGCAAGCCTCCTGAAGGCAAGCCCGCGCCAGCCATGCTGAGATCCTTGGTCATCAACTCGATGGCGGCACGCAGATTCTGCTGGGTCTCGGCGCGCTGCGTCACCATGAAGGTGGTGTTCATTCCTTGGCGGAATAGCATCGTCATGGCGAGGATGACCATGATGCCTAGGGTAGAGGCGATCATTAATTCCAGAAGACTGAAGCCGCGGCTTGATTTGGCGATGCGCATTTTTATGTCTTTCATGGGATTAGTGATAGCTGGAGATCAACCCGTTCACGATATAAGTGCGCGCGGGCCAACCGGCTTTTGTGTAAGAGATGGAGATTGTGACCGCGATAAGGTTGGTGTTGATTGCGCCGCTGGGCAGCAGCACAGGATTAAACGCGATGGTGCGCCTGAAGTTGCCCAGACTTTGGGTAACGTCGTCTGCCGTGCCCAGGATACCATCGGGGCCGGGCAGAACCAGGCACTCTACTCCTCCCGGACAGGCGGCACCGGTGTCGGGCGCGGTGCAGGGGGTATCATCCGCTGTTCCGACGATGCCGTCGGGTCCCGCGCAAAGCAGTTGCTGCGCACCGGCCAGAAAGATTCCGGGAGGGTTAGCGGTTGTACTATTGATGGAGGCGAAGGGCAGTTGCTGGCTGTTACGAGCCGTGTATATGCTTTCCATGGCATCGAGCGCTTTATGGCGGGCGATGAGATCCTCCTGTGAAGAGGCGGTCGCAGAGATCGCGGTGGCGAAACTCGCGATAAGGGCCAGCAGGCCAATGGTCATGACCAGGATTGCAATCATGGTTTCGAGCAGCGTGAAACCGCCTTGCGCAGCATGCTTCCGCTCAAATCGTTTTTTCTCTGTCATTGTTGTATCCAAGTCCAAGTCCCCGCCTGCTTAACCAATCGCCATCCGCGGATTCTTCCCGTAGCTCCCCACACGGTAATCGCTCGAGAATAAGAGAGGTCGGCCAAAGGGCGCGTGATATAGACGACGCCGCTGTTATAAGTACCGCTATTGCCTACCACGAAGGCTTGCGAAGACCCGTCAGGCATGAAGACGACGTAATTAAGAGGCGCACCTGCGAGAGCTTGGCCGAAATCAATCGCATTTACACCCGTGCCAAACGCATCAGGCGCACTGGCAGGAAACCCTGCCTGTACCGCAAAACTCATATCCGTAGGAAGGGTGTAAGTAATCACCGGCTGCACAGGCTGCGCTATTCCACCAACGGTCGGAGGCTGATACTGGACCTGAATCGTCCCCGCCGGAAACCCTCCGGGGTTGAAGTTGACGTAATATTCGTGACTCTGAGTGATGGCCAAGTTCCTAGTATTGCGCAAGGCCATTAACGCGGTGGCATAGGCTGAGTCGGCGTGGCTCTGGCTCAGCATAGGTTGCATGGCGATGAAAGTGGTGGCGCACAAGATGAGTGCAATGCTGAGTGTGATCATCAGCTCTAATAGAGAAAAGCCGCTAGTTTTCGTCGATGCCATAAATTCTTGTCTTGGGCGGTCCTGTTTCTGTAGTGCGCTTACTAATTTCTAAAACCACCACCGAATACCCACTATTTCAACCGCTAGCTCAAAACCACCGTGCACACCGGCCACAGTGGCCCTCCGCACTTAGTGAGGTGCGGGCATTCTTCATCGTAGGGAGGGGTGGAGGTAGCGTCAAAGCACTACGGTGCAACCCGAGAGTATTGGTCTTTTGTAATCAGAGTGGTGACTAATGTCACGCCACTGAGGCTAGGAGAGTTAGGCGAATTTCATGGTTGGATGGGAGCGGAGAAAATGACTGCGGTAACTTGTCGAACGAACTGCAGTGACCCTACGATGACATTCAGGTATGAATCTTTCATCACTCCTGGTTTGCGCGGACGAGGCTTCAGTGCAGGTTCTGAACGGCGTCCTTAAGGAACTCGGCATTCGGGTAGAGTTGTGTCCGAACGCTGTGCGCGCGGCCGTTCGGTTGGCGCAAGAGCGCTTCGACCTGATCATTCTCGATTGTGACAGGCAGGCGGATGTTACTTCCTTACTGCAGGAGACGCGTTCTTCCCGATTGAATGATACGACGCTGGCAGTGGCAGTGGTCGCCGGGCAAGAGAACATCCGGGAGATATTTTCCCTTGGGGTGAATTTCGTGCTGTACAAACCAGTTTCTTACGAGCGTGCGTTAAGCAGCCTGCGCGCCGCGCAGAGTGTGCTCTACCGAGATAAGCGTCGCAAGGCCCGCGCTGCCGTGCATACTCAAGCGACCATCGACTACGCCGGAGTGGAACGAGCGACGGCAACGCTGGTCGATCTGGCGGAAGACGGTATGGCGGTGAACTTCGGCAAAAAACTGCCGCCGACCTGCAAAGTTTATTTTCAGTTTCAATTGCCGGGACAGACGGCAAACGTGCGACTCTCCGGCCAGGTAGTTTGGCAAGACTGGAACGGACGCGCCGGCATTCAGTTCGTGGACGTGCCGCAGACTTCGCGGCGGATTCTGCGGGAGTGGTTGCAAATGAATCTGAGCGACGCTCCGAGACCGCAATTGCCTTCGCCAGAAGTAAAGGTGGAACAATCCATCCGTCCTGACGAGGATGGAGTACTCACCACCTCGCGCGGGAAAAAGCAAGACCTAAAGGGCGGTGATGGGGAAGCCGCGGCACGGCTGCGCGATGAGCCCAGCAATCGCCGCGGAGAAGTTCGTTATGCTTGCCGTCTGGGGGCTGAGGTTTACCAGACGGGAAGCCCGGTGCGGCACTATTGTCATTTGAGCGACCTGAGCCCGGGAGGATGTTATCTCGAAATGCCGTTGGCTTTCGCAGCGGGTTTGACGGTTGAAATCGTGGTCCGTACTCACGAAATGAAGTTGCGACTAAGCGGCGAAGTGAAAGCTTCACATCCCAGCTATGGGATGGGTGTGCTGTTTCACCTGAATACCAAAGATGAACGGCATGGTGTGCAGCAGTTGATTGATTTTGTGGCGGCTGCGACCAAGAGCAGCGAGTAGTTATCGCGGCGCACCAGTTTCTTCCGCAACCGCATTCCGAAAATAATCCAGCGACATTCGCAGACCACTTTCCAAATCTATCCTTGGTTCCCAGCCAAGCAGTTGCCGATCCTTGGAGATGTCGGGA
>DATNKA010000622.1:0-2294 GCA_035603655.1 Candidatus Acidiferrales bacterium
AGCCGCAGCCGATCCCACCAATGCTGGCATCCTCAAAGAGTACGGATTCACTGACCTCGCTTCCGCCACGTATGTCCGCGATGATGGCCGCACGCTGAAGATTCGTGCCGCGCGTTTTGCCGACGCCTCCGGCGCATTTGGCGCATTCACTTTTTTCCTGCAGCCGGAAATGGCGAAAGAACAGATCGGTGACCAGGGAGCATCGCTCGGCCAGCGCGTTCTCTTTTATCGTGGACACGTGTTAGTCGATGCTCTGTTCAGCCGCGAAACAGTCATGGCGGGGTCAGAGTTGCGCGAGTTGGCCGGGACGCTGCCTCGTCCCAATGGAAGTGCCGCAAACTTGCCGAGTTTCATCGAATTCATGCCGCGGCGTGACTACATTCCTCACACTCAGAAATATGTGATGGGCCCCGCTGCGCTCTCGGCGCTCGGAACTCCGGTCTCTGCCGATCAGGTGGATTTCGGCGCCAGTTCGGAAGTTGCACTCGGCCGCTACAACACGCCCAGCGGCGAAGCGATGTTGATATTGATTTCCTATCCCACGCCGCAGATTGCGGCGGAACATCTCAAGCGTATCGATGCTGCCCACCAATTGAGTCAACCACAGTCGGGTGTCTCGACGGTTGAGAGTGGCAATTCGTTTTTCGATAAGCGCACGGGGACCATTATCGCCATCGCTACCGGTGCTGTTTCTGACAGTGATGCGAAGTCCTTGCTCGGAAAAGTGAATTGGGAAGCGAACGTCACGTGGAACCAGGCGACCGACAATAAGCAAGTGAAGGATTTGTACATGTTGGTCCTCAACATCGTCATCCTCTGTGCGGTTCTTGGAGGACTCGCGATTGTGGCCGGTGTGGCCTTCGGTGGATTCCGCATTTTGATGAAGCGATTCTATCCCGACAAGGTTTTTGATCGTCCCGAGCAGATGGAATTCATCTCCCTGCACCTCACTGAAACCGCCGTCAAGGGAGCCTCCCAAAGCGGGTCTGGAGCGGGCCGCCAAACACCTCAAAACCCCGGCTGATGGCTTTAACTAGCTTTAGAAATATCGGCTTACGAACCTCGGCAAGCATATCTGTCTCAATTTGCTACACTCGCAGCGGTTATTGATTGATTGTGTATCTTATTGAAAACAATGACATTTATTTCGTAAAAATCGCTTGACACCCCTGTTTTTAGACTCATAAGATTTCTCCAGAAAGTTTTGACGGCTTTGCCTCCGTTGGAACTATTCTCCCTTGAAAGAAAAGGCCGCCCAGTTGCCGGGTGGCCTTTTCGTTTTCATGCTTTTTCTATCCTGCGACGCACCGGTAGAGTTGACGCGCGATGATGAAATTGGCGGATCTCTGAGAGATATACGGAACCGCGGCGAGTTTTCTGCGTATCCTTTGTTGTCGGAGTCGTTGTTAAGAATGTTTTGTAGCTTTCCTCTTCTCGATCGTTCAGGAGGTCGTCATGTTCTGCGATGGATGCGGCGGTGCAGTTCTGTCGGGCCAGGCATTTTGCAGCAGCTGCGGAAAGCAAATCGTGGGCCCGGTCATGACGGTCGCCGTCGCCAGCCGCGTACAGCAAAACGTGCACCTCCTCGGCATTTTGTGGTTGGCCATGTCGGCGTTCAACGCAGTTGGAGGATTAATCCTGATCGTGCTAGCCAATACTTTGTTTCTGCACCTGCACGAAATGGGAGCGCCGTCGAACGTGCCCACCAGTTTCCTCAGCGCTCTGTTCAATACGCTCGGAATCATTGTCCTCGCCAAGGCGTTCTGCGGATTCTTCACCGGCTGGGGACTGATGCAGCGCGAACCGTGGGCTCGCGTCGTCGCATTGGTGCTGGCATTCATCTCGCTGTTCAATATCCCGTTCGGAACCGCCATCGGCGTCTACACCATGTGGGTCCTGCTTCCCGGACAATCTCAGCATGAGTACGACTCGCTGGTCGCGCAGCGTGTTGCGGCTTGATTACGCGGCAGCCGAAGGAAAACGTTGATCGCCAATGTCGATCATCCCGCAATCTTGATGGATTGCGTCGCTCCGCCGACCCCAATCAGACTCCTGATCCCGTTGTAGGTCGCTTCCGGGATCACCATGCGGGAAAGCAGATCCAGTTTGTTCCGATAAGGACGATTGTCCACAATCTTGTCCGTCATCTCATCATCCAATCCAAGTTGCTGTAGTTCTTCGTGGCTGGCCGTGTTCAGGTCCAGGAGATGATGGGAAGCGAGTTCCTCCGGCGAGTGCTCCTGATATGTGAGGTCTTCAGTTGTGATCTTCAGTCGGCG
This sequence comes from Candidatus Acidiferrales bacterium, assembly GCA_035603655.1. Taxonomy (GTDB): domain Bacteria; phylum Acidobacteriota; class Terriglobia; order Terriglobales; family Acidobacteriaceae; genus Sulfotelmatobacter. The sequence continues at coordinate 2,280 of DATNKA010000622.1, forward strand.
CTTGCGGCCGAGTTG
>DATNKA010000623.1:0-7540 GCA_035603655.1 Candidatus Acidiferrales bacterium
CGATGTCGGCGCCATCGGGAGTCGAGGACACCTCCAATTCCGCCGTAGCCCCTTGGTCCGGCGATACCGGAGTGGTGTCGGTGGGCCCGGGGTTTGGAGTCGCGTCTGGTGATGAAGGGGGGACCGGTTGTGTGGTGGGGACTGGTGGTGCGGCAGGAACGAAGGGCGCGGGCTGAAACTTTGCGGGGTCCAGCTTCACGTCACCGCTGACGTACGCCGTCACCTCGGTCCCTCTGGGGATGGTGACATCCTTACCATGCATGAGGAGAAAGACTGGCGCCGCCGGCCAGACGATCAAGCTGGTGGCGACCATGCCCCCAGCCATTATCCCCGTGTGACTCCCTCCTTGGCTCTCCTTCACAGCGCGCAGTGTTACCTTTTCTCCGTCCGCGAGCTGGACGCTGTCGATGCTGACATCGAGTTTGCCAGCACGACCCATCCGTCTTTTCTTATGGGCCGTGATAACGGTTCCTGAGGCAGGGCTGTCCTTCGGGACGACAACGATTCTGTTGACGCTCACTTCTTCGGCCACCTCGAAATCCACTCTATCTCCATCGTGGGCGTCGGCTGAGGACAAGCTGCGGCCCAGCCTGAGTGTCAAGGCAGTTCCATCCTCCAGAACGAAACCCTTTGACGGCCCGTTAGCCCGAGCGTCTGTCGGCTGACTCTGGCTGGACGGCGGGGGCGGCGAACTCGACTGGGCGATAGCAGTTGATAGCATGCAACAGAAGACAATCAACCTAGCAGGCATGGCAGACATGACATGACACTCCCAGCTGTTCAGGATGAAAAGACTACCTGCGAAGTTTCAGAGTTTTTGGACTCAAGAGAAGGGACGCCGAGCACATCACACAAGCCTCAAATCATGCCGCGTTTCGAACGCGCGACCGAAGGATAAATCAAGCGTCGCGAGCGCGTTCAGACTCGTTTCCCTCAGATAAACACTCTTCGGCCATCAATCGGCGAGCCGACGGTTCGATCGGCAAAACTTCCCATCCTCCGCGCAACGCTCGCTAGCCAAGAAGGAACGGTCGGCGCCGAGACCGCTCCCCAAAAGCCAGGAACGACTGTGGGAGCCGGGCTTCCGGGAATTCGCCCAGTTTGGCCGTCGGCCCTGAACTGGGTACAAGGGGAAGATTGCGTCGCAGTAATGGGAAAACACCAGGGGTAGCCGGCCTTCTCTTGAATTTGTGATCGAAGCACGTACTGCTTTCAGATTATTGACCCTGCTGCCAAGCGTCCTTATAGTCGCCGCACTTTAACCTGTGGGCGAATTCTCACGCGTGTTCTCAAAAGCGCCGACAGAAACTGTTTTGCTAAATCACTCTTGATTGTTGAGGACGGAATGGGAAAGAGCATGCGTAGCGCGAAGACGCTGACGTTGTTCCTGATGGCTTTGCTTACAAGTTTGAATGCCGCCGGACAGCAAATCACAGGGAGCATTCGCGGAACTGTGCTCGATCCAAGCGGCGCGATTGTCGAGGTCGCCACTGTTACCGCAAAGCAGATCGAAACCGGCTTGACGCGTGTCGCGGTCCCGGACCGTCAGGGAGAGTACGTATTGGTCGAACTGCCGATCGGTCATTACCAGTTAGAGGTTCAGGCGAAAGGTTTCCAGAAGTACCTGCAGCAAGGAATCTCGTTGGATGTTAATGAAACAGCGATGGTCAACATTCACCTCAGGCTCGGGGCGGAGACGCAGCAGGTTGAAGTGAGCGCCGATGCGGCTTTCGTGCAGAGCACGGTCAGCAGTCTCGGGCAAACCGTGATGGAGCGCGAGATTCTCGACCTCCCGCTCGATGGTCGCAACTTTTCTCAACTTGGACTCCTTCAGCCTGGCGTGGTGCCACTAACACCCGGACTGCTCGAAGCCGGCGGCCCGGCACGACAGAACCAGGCCTACGCGGTCGATGGTCAGCGGCCTGAATCGAACAATTTCATGATCGACGGCGCCGACAATGTCAGCTCCGTGGACGGTGGATTTGTGCTCAAGCCACCGATCGATGCGATTGCCGAGTTCAAAATCCTCAGCCATAACGCGAATGCGGAGTTCGGGCGCAACACCGGGTCCACGACCAATATCGTTACGCGGTCAGGATCCAATTCATTTCACGGCGCTGCCTGGGAATTTCTCCGCAATGACGCGATGGATGCATCCGATTACTTCAGTCAAAGCGTTCAGCCGTTGAAACAGAACCAGTTTGGTGCTACGTTCGGCGGTCCGATTCTCAAGGACAAGACTTTTTTCTTCGGATATTACGAAGGTTTTCGCAACCGGCAGGGTGAGACCGTGCCTGCAACCGTGCCTTCTGCGGCGGAAAGGCAGGGCAACTTCGCGGCGGAGTGCACGGCTGGTTTTGATTCCCAGGGACTCTGCAACAACGCTCAACAGCAACTCACATTCTTTGGAACACCGGTTCCGTTCAACCAAATGACCCTGTTTACACCCATCGATCCGATTGCGACGAATGTGTTGCCGCTGTTTCCCTTGCCGAACCAGGGAGAAAATGGATTTATCGCCACCCAGACCCTGAGCCAGAATAACGACCAATTCGGACTGCGCCTAGATCATTATCTTTCGAGTGCCGACACTCTGAATTTCCGCTACATGTACAGCAGTGGCCCGACGACGGATCCTCTTTCGCCGGTGGGAGCGAATGTCCCCGGCTTTCCAGTGGGCGAATATAGCCGCGCACAAAACTTTGTCGCGCAAGAGACGCACATCTTTTCGTCCAACACCATCGGCGTCGCGCGCTTTTCCTATCTCCGCAATACGTTCCTGCTGGACGAACACCTGAATCACGAGTCGCCGTCGAACCTGGGCTTTCAGTACGCTCCAACCTTGCCTTCAGCCGCTGGACCTCCCTTTATTCAGGTCGGCGGATATGCCTCGGTGGGCGACCCCATCACGGGGCCGCGCAACACGTTTCAGAACACCTTTGACCTCTCTGGCTCTCTGAGCTGGATCCATGGCCGCCACGAGCTGAAATTTGGCGGAGGCTACCGCCGCGACCAGATCAACGCCTTGCAGGGCATCGCCAGCAACGGCTTCTTTGTGTTCGCTAACTTCCCGTACAGCGATGGATTTGCCAGCTTCCTGTCCGGCAATCCGGTGGTCTTTCTGCAAGGTGGCGGAAATTTTAGCCGTGAGATCCGTGACCGGGCTCTTGATGCTTACGGGCAGGATACCTACAAGGTCAATTCTCGCTTGACGTTGAACCTGGGACTTCGATACGAGCTGCCATTGCCTTCCACAGAGAACAACAACGAGGTGAATCTCTTCGTTCCCGGAGCGCAATCGACGGTCGTGCCTAACGCTCCGGCGGGACTGCTTTATCCCGGCGATCGGGGCGTTCCAGCGGGCCTGATTCGAGCGCAGAAGACGGCGTTTGCTCCGCGGTTCGGCTTAGCTTGGGACCCGCGTGGCAACTCCAAAACGGTGGTTAGCGCAGCCTACGGAATTTTCTACGAACCCTACTACACCGGCGAGGGTGGTCCGTTGCAGGACCCCGTCAGTTCGCCTCCCTACCTTAAGACCCAGCAGATAAGTTTTCCTGTCAACTCATTCGCCAATCCGTTTTACACGCCGAATCCTTTCGGTCAGGCTTTCCCCGAGCCGATGACATTGCTCGTGGTCGCACGCAATCTGCACCTGCCCTACGCGCAGGATTGGAATCTGAACATTCAACGCTCGATCGGCGCGAACTGGCTATTTCAGGTTGGGTACGTGGGCACGACTGGTGTAAGGCTGCCGCGATTCATTGAAGGGAATCCGCCAGTCTTTGTCCCCGGCGTGGACATTACAGGCCCTGGCTGTACGGCGGCGACCCCGTGTCCGATTTCCACCGAAAACAACGTGAACCAGCGGCGCCTCTACTCTGGGTGCACTTTGGCGAATCCGAACAATTGCATCTACAGTTCGGTCGGTGAAATCGCCAGCATCGCGAACTCCAGCTATAACGCCCTTGAAACCAGCCTGCGAAAACGCTTCAGCCACGGCCTGTCGTTCCTCGCGTCCTACACGTGGTCGCACTCCATCGATGATGTTTCTTCCTTCAACATTACGGGGTCGGCGTCGCAACCAGTTGCCGGAGAAAATGATCTGGCGCAGAATCCCTTTGATCTTGCGGCGGAGCGCGGCCGATCCATGTTCGATTCCCACCATCGTTTCGTACTGAGTTATCAGTGGATCCTTCCGTTCTTGCAACACTCCACTAGCTGGTACGGTCACGTTCTTGGCAACTGGCAATTGAACGGAATCATGACCGCCATGAGCGGCGGCCCGTTCACGGTATTCGACTCGAATGATGTTTCGCTGCAAGGGCAGGCACCGGAAATCACCGGCTTCTCCGCGAACCGCCCCAATCTGATTGGCAACCCAAACTCTGGTCCGCGCACGCCTCAGGAATGGTTCAACGTAGGCGCTTTTCAGCAACTCCAGCCGGATCCACTCGGCCGGTTCGAGGTCTTTGGGGACGAAGGCCGCAACGTGGTCCAGGGCCCAGGATACGTGAACTGGGACGCCTCGGCCTTCAAGAACATTCGGCTGACGGAATCCAAAGAACTTCAATTCCGCGGTGAATTGTTTAATCTGCTGAACCATACCAATTTCCGCTTGCCGGTCAGTGATATCGAATCGCCGACTTTCGGGCAAATCCAGTCGGACGTAAGCCCGCGGGTGATCCAAGTCGCTCTAAAGTTTCTTTTCTGATGCTGAAACTGAGTCCATTCGCTCGAAGGCTCCTGCTCAGGTTACTTGTCGGCCTGATAAGCGGGTACGTCTGTTTCGGGGCCTACGTCTGGTGGGCGATGCATCAGCCTCCTGAAACCTTCGGGCGCGTGATGGCCAAAATGCCCGGCCCCATCCCCTTCCTGATCTTTCCATTTGAAACTGCCTGGATCCATGCTCGCGCCGGAACGCTTCAGGTCGGAGATCGGGCGCCGGACTTTTCGCTGCTCAAGGTGGACAAAAGTGAGCGAGTTCAGCTGTCGCTCCTAAGCCAACAGCAACCGGTGGTTTTGGTATTCGGCAGCTACACATGACCGCCATTCCGGCGGGAGGTTCCTGCTCTCAATAAGCTTTACGAACAGTATCACGGGCGCGTTGCGTTCCTGGTGGTTTACATTACGGAAGCGCATCCCAGCGACGTTTGGCAGATGGAGAGTAATGTCAAAGACAAGGTTGTTTTTGCTAGCCCGAAAACTGAAGAAGAGAGAGCGTTCGTCGCCGGGGCTTGCATGCGGAAACTTGGGATCGAGTTTCCGGCCGTCCTCGACGAGTTTGGCAATTCGACCGAAACCGCCTATACGGGCTGGCCGGACCGGATCTATTTGATCGACTCGCAAGGTCGCGTCGCGTACAAAAGCAAACCTGGCCCCTTTGGATTTAAACCTGACCAGTTGGAAATGGCACTCTCCCGGACATTACCGACCGCAGCAAGTATAGAGAAGAGCAAAGGCCACCCATAGGGAAGCTGGCTCAACACCTCCCGGATCAGCGAAATGACGGGTCCGAAGGGACTCGAATCCGCGGCCTCCTGCCGGTCCGCCGCCGGTCACCACAGGGCAGAACGGGCAACTGGTCGGGCGCGGAATTGACACGGCAAGGTGTCCCAAAATCCCCGCATAGCGTTCGGAACCCCGGGCCTGAACCCCTCGGCGAGCAAAATCTTCGCTAAATCGACTGCCTGAAAGTTACCCAAGTGAGAAATTCCATGGGAAACTATTCCTCGCACCACTAGTTTCAGAGCCGACCCAAAGCGTCGCTGGTATCGAGTCAATCTTCGTACTACCGCATCTGCCGACGCAGCGCTTGCACGAGCTAAGAACCCGCTCACGTTTGTGATCTTGCGTTCCACGCAGTTGAAGATTAATTCACAACACCCGACCCGGCTTTCCAACCTTCAGCCCTACGTCTCTCACGAACACTTCGTGCCGTTCGAATGATTTCGGTCCCCTATCAGACTGCGCGACAGTGGGCGCTGGTCACGCCCACTGTGTCGAGCCAAGCGGCGTAAAATCGAGATTAGAGGAAAAACCGTGCAAGTAGTAGCAGGAGTCGATCTCGGCGGAACTGCAATCAACTATACGTTGGTGAACCGGGAAGAACAGTTTCTGATCGAGGGGTTATGCGAGCATCCGGCACTCTCGAAGCAAGGACCGGAAATCTGCCTCCAGCAGATCGCAGATGGTCTCAAGATCGCCACCGACCTGGCGGGTATTGCGCTGGGGGACGTAGTCGCCATCGGCCTCGACACTCCGGGGCCGGCCAGTGCCGCCGGGCAGCTCAGTGCGCGAGGTTCAACCAATTTTGTGCACCCCAAGTGGGCGGGATTCGATATCCGCGAAGGTCTGGCGCACAAGCTCGGCATGCCCGTGTCCTACTTGAATGATGCCAATGCAGCCGCGCTCTGGGGACACTATTCGATATTCGGAGCCAACAGCCGCGAAACATCGGTTTCCGACGTCGTCGGTACGGGCAACGGCGGAGGCATCATCCTCGACGGCAACGTCGTGAAGGGCAAAAACGGATTCGGAGGAGAACTCGGCCATGTGCTGATTCCGTACCAAAGCATCGTCGGCATTGGCGGAATCAAGCCACACTGCAACTGTGGACGAATCGGCGACCTCGAGTCGCTCTGCTCTCTAACCGCGATCGAGAAGACTCTCCTGCCGTATTATCTGCAGCGATATCCGAGCCATGGGTTGGCCAAGCTGGAATCGCATCAGGCGGCCAAACTCGTTCGCGGCCTCGCGGATCAAGGCGATCCCATGAGCAAAGAGATTTTCCGGGTTCAGGCCCATGCCCTGGGACTCTTTTTCGACGAAATGGTGAATACCTTCGACCCTGATGCCTTGATCATTGGTGGCGGGGTGCTCGAAACCAGTCTTGAATTCCAGCGCTGGTTCCTGGCAGAGATCCGCGTCGGGATGCCGACCCAGCGGGCCGAGCAGGCCAACATTCCCATCCACGTCATGCCGAATGGCGACACCGCCGGGGCACGAGGCGCGGCCTTAGAAGCCTTGAAACTTGCGAGGCAAAGCGGTCTCGCATAATCGGCGGCAGGCTTCCGACACTCCTCAAGGCACTCAGAGGTGAATCCCGATTGGGGCCTAGCTCCGGAACAGTGGAGCCATTGCCATGCGCTCCTGCATAATGTCGCGTCAGGTGCGGCACAACCCCAGCATCCGCTCGATCAACATTAGGTGGCCGTGGTGATGCAGAGACCTGTTGAACGTACGACTCCTGCGTGGTTCACTGCCAAATTGCGGATCTGCATGTCCTCGAAGCATGCGTAGACGAAGAGAAGTCACTGGGAAACTCCTTTGGCGGATGGATTTGCTGCAAGTAGCGATTCCATGATTCCGCAAAGGGGCTCACTCGAGAACAAGACGTGGGCGAAACTTAGATTAATCTCCGGGTTTACGAACTGAACGTCGACCTGGACTTGCCCCCAAAAGTGAGACAAGTGGTTAAGACTCAAAATCCATTGAATGGGAGAATTGAGTCATGGGATTGTCTCGCAGGCAGTTCACCAAG
>DATNKA010000624.1:0-9716 GCA_035603655.1 Candidatus Acidiferrales bacterium
ATGAAGGCGCACCCGATCCGGACTTGAAGCGCTTCTCGATCGATCACGACCGTGCCTACATCCTGCCGTCGCTGCTGCAGGCTCGCCAGGAAAATCCTGACCTGTTCCTGTTTTCTACTCCCTGGAGTCCTCCCGGTTGGATGAAGGCAAATGGCTCCATGCTGGGCGGCTGCATGCGCAAGCAGTATTATGCGAGCTACGCACAATACTTCGTGAAATTCCTGCAGGCGTACGTCGCCGCAGGTGTCTCCATTCAGGCCGTCACTTCGCAGAACGAAGTGGACACCGATCAGGACGGCCGCATGCCCGCGTGCCTATGGGGGCAGGAGTATGAGATCGAATTCGTGAAACAACATTTGGGACCGGCGCTAAGAGCCAATGGAATTTCCACGAAAATCTGGCTCATTGACCACAACTACGACCTTTGGGGCCGGGCAATTTGCGAACTCGACGATTCGGACGTGCGCAAGTACGCTAACGCCATAGCGTGGCACGGATATGCCGGCAGCGTGAGCATGGCCTCCAGGGTCCACGACGCCCACCCCGATGCGGAGATGCATTGGACGGAGGGCGGCCCAGATTACACGCGACCTGACTACGCCACCGATTGGGCCAACTGGGGGCAGACCTTTACCGGGGCTCTCCGCAACTGGTGTCAATCGATTACAGGTTGGAATCTCGCGCTCGACGAACAGGGTCGTCCCAACATCGGCCCGTTTCCGTGTGGTGGGCTCGTCACCATCCACTCGCAGACGAAGGAAATCACCCGCAGCGGCCAGTACTGGGCCTTCGCTCATTTTTCTCGCACGATTCGCCGTGGTGCACGCCGCTTCGATTCCGCGGGCATTGTGGCAAACGTTGAGCACGTAGCCTGCGAGAATCCCGATGGTCTAAAAGTCCTGGTGATGGCCAACACAGCCGCGACCCGTCCGGTGGTGTTACAGATGGGCGCGATGCAAGCGGACCTGGTCCTGGCAGGTAATTCCGTAACCACACTCACATGGAAGTGAAATGTTTCAGTATTCGTCAACCGGGCCGCGGCGGCACCGAATGATTGCTTGCCGTCAGTATTGCCCTTTGGTATCTAGTCGGCAGTGGCCGCGATCAACTGCTGCAGCGGCGCGACGATCATAAGCAACAGGTCGGCTTTGGGCATTTTTGCACGCTCAATCAGCGCAAGTTGCTCGGTTCTCCACACTTCGGGCGAGGGCTGGGACTTGTCCAGATAATCCAGGGACTCGAGCCCAGCTGCAGCGAGGGCGGATAGGTCTGCGGAGAGAGGCGCGATGTCGCGCAGGAGAAACGATTGTTCCAATAACGGATACAGTTGCGCATGGTTATCACGCCAAATCGTGAGGGCGTTGCGAATTTGCGCTTCCGCGGCTTGGTCTTTGTGGCCGCCTTCGAGGTAAGCCCCGACGAGGTTGCGAAAATGGCGTGCGGCCTCGCTCTCCGGACTGGCCGCGTCGACCAGGTGATTTAAGGGCGCCCGAACGTCCCAGGGGCCTTTCACGGCGTTCATGCGGGTGTAATCCTTTACTGGTTCGACAACCTCGGCGAACCTGCGGAGCGCCCCGATGTCATCGGTTCCAGCCATGCGGTGCAACATGGGAACTTCACCGGCTCGGTGCTTCAGATCCAGCCATTCCAGCCGCCAACTCAACTCTTCAAGTCTGCTGTACATCGAGCTCGAATCTTGAACCTCTTGCGGGGACCATAACCGCTCAGCAATCGCAGCGGTGCGCGGCCAGATGCGCGAATCGATGTTCTCGGGAGTCGCCAATTCCGTCCACATGCAGGCTTCGCCGCCGAGGATGCGGCTTTTCTGTTCAGGATTCAAATCGGCCGCGGCGCCACTCATGGGATCGACGGCATAGTGCCGCGCCGCCGGCCACATGAGGTCGAGATAATAGCCGTAGGAGAGGAGACCGCTGTAGCCTTGCTGTGCTGCGATTGCCAATGACTCTTGCCCGCGCCAGGACTGGATGACGATGGTCTTGGGCAGTTCAGGGTGCAGCACCTCATCCCATCCGATCATGATTTTGTGGTGCTTGCTCAATATCTCCTGCAGGCGTCGATTGAAATACGCTTGCAGATCCTGATTATTTTTCATGCCGTGAGCACGGATGAAGGCTTGGATTTTGGGATTCGCATCCCAATGCTTGCCGTTTACTTCATCTCCGCCAATGTGGAAGTAGGCATCGGGGAAAAGTTGAGCCATCTCGGCAATGAACTTGTCGAGAAATTTGTAAGTTGCCTCCCGGGTAGGATCTGTGACGGAATCGATGGCGTCCGGCTCGAGGGTATAACGACCGGGATTGCTGGCGAGTTCGGGATAGCCGACAAACCATGAGCCGCTATGGCCAGGAGTGTCGAACTCCGGAAGAATGCGGATACCGCGGTCGTGAGCGTAGCGGACCAGTTCGCGAATCTCTTCTTGGCTGTAGTACAAACCGTCCGAGCCCATCTCGTGCAACTTGGGAAAGCGCTTGCTCTCGACCCGGAAGCCCTGGTCGTCGGAGAGATGGAGGTGCAGAACATTCATCTTCACCGCCGCCATACCGTCGAGGTTTCGCTTGACCACGTCGAGTGGAATGAAGTGGCGTCCAACATCGATGAGCAAGCCGCGCCAGGGAAACCGGGGTCGGTCTTTGATGGTGACGGCGGGCAGAGCAAATCCATCCGGGCTTGGCCCCACAAGTTGAAGGAATGTCTGAAGACCATGCAGGATCCCGAGCGAATTCGGCGCCGTGAGCTTAGCTCCCGATTCCGCCACTGCCAACTCGTACGACTCATCCTCGCCGAGCCGTGAAACCGCCTCACTGCCGTGCTCGGCATGGATCACCAGCGAAGGATTAGCGGATTCGGTAGCCTTGTTCTTGAGCGGCATTCCGGTTTCCAGGGAAAGCTCGGCAATAAATCTCTGAACACCGCGTTGCAAGGTTGCATCCTTGGCCCCTTCGACAGCGACGGAGAAGGATGGCTGAACATGTAGTCTGCCCGTCCCAGATTGCACCACGGCTGGCATCGGCATAAGGTTGAGCTTAGGCGGCTGCTGCGCCGCTGCAACTGCTACCCATAGAATTGCTGCGCTCGAGACGAAGAGTTTTCGCATAGTTTCCTTAAAACGCGACAGCCTCGAGGAAGGGTATTTCTTCCACCCGACGGCGAGCTGCCATGGTGGCTATCACTCCGTCTCTACGGTGTTAGAGTGAACTTGCTCCGCAGTTGGATGTTATCCGAGGCGCCGCCCACCAGAATTGTGAATTCACCTGGGCCGGCACTCCAGTCGTTCTTCTTAACGTCGTAGAAAGAGAATGCTCTCCGATCAAGCATCAGCGTTAAGCGCTTGCTCTCGCCCGGCTTGAGGTCTATTTTCGCGAATCCCTTCAACTCTTTGACCGGCCGGGGAACGCTGGGGTGAGACTCACCGACATATAGTTCGGCGACTTCGGCTCCCTCGCGTCGACCTGTGTTTTTTACCTCGAACGAGACTTTAACCGGCTCGTTCAGATTTCCCCTCTGAGGTGTCACCGATAAATTGCCGTATCCGAATGTCGTATAGGAAAGACCATAGCCGAATGCGAAGAGTGGCTTGGTCTCGGAACGGTCGAAGTGCCGATATCCCACGAAAACACCCTCCGAATACTGAACTCGCTTCTGGTCCTTCTCAGGGTAGTAGCTGTGAAACGCCGGGCTGTCTTCCCAACGCCGCTCAAACGAGACCGGCAACTTGCCGGAAGGGCTGTAGTCACCAAAGAGGACTTGGGCCAGGGCCGTTCCTCCCTCCTGTCCTGGATACCACGCATGCAGAATCGCGGGAACACGGTCAACCCAATCGGTCATGTCGACGTTGCCGCCAGCCGTGAGCACAATGATCGTGTTCTTGTTGACCGCGCTGATCTGACGGATCAGCTCGTCCTGTCCGCCGGGCAACTGGAAGGTTCGGTCAGAACCCTCGGACTCCGTCTTAGGATCGAATCCCACACAAATGATGACTGCGTCAGCCTTCGCGGCTAGGCCCTTGGTTTCGCGGCCAATGAAAGTCTCGGCTCGAGTCACACCGAAACCAACGATGGCACTCCCGACTGCTTCGAAATATTCGAGGCGGATCTTGTACGCCTGGCCCGCTTCCATATGTCTGCCATAACTGTCGACCGTTTGGGAATGACGTTGCCAGTCGTCGATCACCGTGTCATCGCCAATGTAAAGTCGAACCCCATCATCCGCGGAAGTGAAGAATTTGTAATCTCCGGACCGCTGCGGCACGAAATATCCCGTCCAGCGAACCGAGAAATGATCGATGGGCTGGTTCGGAGCAAAGCTACCTTCTCCCCAATCGAAGTCGACATGCTGGTCGGTGCGCACGAGCGCGGGAGGACCTCGCAGTTCTTCGTTGCTGAAATATTCTCCCTTTAATCCCCTCTCGCCACCGGGCGCAGTAACAAACTCGGAGCTCTCAAAAACTTCGTCCAGCGGTGGCGCGTCAACCGCGTAGAGAACTCTAGCTTTGATCCCCAAGCGATTGCTGATACCTTCCAGGTAACTGACGGCGTTGAACGGTTTAGTTTCAGCGCTTCCACCCCCGCTCGGCACCGCGGGATAAGCGTCTGGACCAATTACCGCGATCGTTTTCACTTTGCTCTCATCGAGCGGAAGCAGGTTGCCGGAATTCTTCAGCAAAACCATGCTTGCTCTGGCCGCCTCGAGGGCAATCTGCCGGCCTTCCTGACTGTAGGACGGGATGTCGCTATCAGTCTGCGGTTGGTCGAAAAATCCGAACTCGACGGCCTTTCGAAATATTCTTCGAACCTTGTCGTCCAGCATCGCGAGCGGAATCTTCCCTTGCTTGATCGCTGGCAACAGGGTTTCGCGGTTCATAAAGGTGGGTGAAGGCATCTCCAGATCGAGGCCACCGATGGCCGCAGCAATCCCGTCGTGGGTGGCGCCCCAGTCTGACATGAGGATGCCGTTGAAACCCCAGTCTTTCTTGAGGATCTCATTATTCAGATGATCATTCTGTGTCATGTAAACGCCGTTCACCAGGTTGTAGGCATCCATTACCGCGCCCACCCTGGCTTCCTTCACCGAGGCTTCGAATGCCGGCAAATAGATTTCGCGCAGAGTCCTTTCATCGATGTCGGAGCTAAGCGTCATGCGTGCGAACTCCGAGTTATTTCCGGCTAAATGTTTTGCGGTAGCGATGACATGTTGCCCCTGAATTCCTTGAATGACAGATACCGCCATCCTGGAGGCAAGAAAAGGATCTTCTCCGAAATATTCGAAGTTACGGCCATTCATTGGCGCCCGATAGATGTTCATGCCCGGAGCCAGAATGAAATGCACACCGCGGGCGCGCGCGTCCTTGCCCATCGAGGCACCGAATCGCTCTACGAGTTGAGTGTCCCACGAGGCGGCCAGGGCAATGCCGGCGGGATACGCGGTGGTTAGCCCGTAGTCGTGAACTCCCATCGGGCCGTCGGACATCTTGAGAGCGGGTATGCCGAGCCTGGCGATTGGCCGAGTATAGAAATCATCGATGCCCCCGATGATCTCGATCTTCTCTTCCAGCGTCATTTGGCTCAGAATCGAATTGACCCGCTTCTCCACATCTGCTTTCGAGGGCGGGGCCTGTGCAATCGTGAACTGACCAAGAGAGAGAAGAACAAGAGCGACTAATAACCCTCGGTTACTCATAGTGGTTGGCTCCGTAACCAGTGATGAAGAAACTTGGCCGCGATTCGCCAAATTTCAGAGATCGTATCCTACTCGCCGGATCGCTGGTACACCCGGATATGATCCACCAGCATAGTTTGCGGGAAAATTGTAGCGGGGTCTGGATTTCCCGGCCAGTCGCCTCCCGCCGCGGCGTTAAGCACAAGGAAGGATGAAGGATGATCGAATACCCACCTCCAGCCAGGACTGAAGATGTGATCGAGAGCGAGCCACGAAGAGCCCGTCGTTGACAAAGAAGCGAATGGCGTTCGCTTCCCACTCAACGGCGAAAACATGAAAAGCCGCTTCTGAAGAATCATGCCAAGACATGTGAAATTAAACGGCGGCAAGGTAGACTCAGCCAAGGTTCTTGAGGCGGCAAAGTCTCCCTTTTCTCATGCTGAACTGGGATCCGGGAAACGCTGCCGCCAGCGGGAAAAACCCTTTCCTGTTGGCCGGCCAGAAATTTGCGCCGCACAACCCGCACAGGACCGGCGCCTTTCACACAGTGCTCCCTCAAACCGCGGCCTCCGCAGAAGCTTTCTTGAAAGCCATCGTGGCATTGCTGATCAAAGGCTTCGCCCAAAAACCGACGCTGAGAACAAAACCGAATGTGACATAGAGAAAAGCTAATCCGGTGCGCAGTCCGACGTGGTCGCCAATGCCTCCGATAATCACCGGAACCACGGCCCCGCCAACGATGGCTGTGCTCAAAATGCCCGAAAACGAACCGTGGTGCTCCGCCACGGAATTAAGCGCGAGCGAAATGACGATGGGCCACATCACTGACGCGAACAAGCCGATCGCGGGAAAGGCAAGCACTGACACATTCGCCGGACCCAGCAAAGCGGCGGATAGACAAAACAGCGCGCCGACGCACGCCCCAATCAGAACCTTGCGGCTGTCGAATATTTTCAGGAGCAACATGCCGATAGAACATCCTCCTGTGAGCAGTCCCCAGAACCATGAGACCGCCGTCGCGCCTGTGGTGTGAGGATCGAAACCATGGTACTGGTAGAGAAATTTCGATATCCAATCAGCGGTGCCCTGCTCGCAGCCCACGTAAGCGAACATAGCTACGAAATACATCCAGACCACGCGCTTACGCGCCAGGCTGCGATACATCTCCCACGATCCAGCACGCTCCTCGACCGTATACTGAACGCGAGGAAACCTGGAAAAAGATAAAACCGCAACCATCAGCAACGTGAAGGCTGCGAAAATCCAATACATTGAGGCCCAGGGCAGTCCCGCAGGAGTCCATCTCCCCAGAACCCGCAGAAAAGCATTTTGCCCGGATGAACGTCCATTCAGGTTGAGGACGAGATAAGAATAGATTCGCGGGCTGATAAAAGATGCGCTGCCGAAAACCAGTTGTGCCAAAGTCGAATTGAAAGCATAGTGTTGCTCACCGCCTGCCACGCGGAGCAGCGGGTTGATGGCTACTTGCAGCGTAGCCATCCCGGCCCCGATCAAGAACAATGAAACAATCGCGACGCGGTATACAGGAAACAGAGCGAAACTCAAAGATCCCAGCGTGCCCACCAGAAACGCCGCTACCATTACAGGTTTCTCGGCATATCGTTCCACCAGAACACCTGCAGGAATTGACATCACCCCATACGCAATAAAGAAAGCGAAGGCCAGAAATCCCGCGGCGGTCAGGCTTACATGGAAGCTGCTGATGATGTCCGGGACAATCGGACCAAGAATATTGGTCACCAAGGAGATCACAAAAAACGTGAGCAGCACAATGACGACCATGTAGCGATTTCTTGGCATCACTATCCCGTACATCTTTGCAGTTATCTGCCGGTGTTGCGAAGGTCAATAAGCATTGGGATCTCCGGGCCGGAAGCGATCGTGCCAAACCCTAGCCGCGCCGATTAGGTTGGCATCTTCTCCGAGCGAAGCCAGCGCAATTTCGGTCTTCTCGGATGGGACAAAACGGCAGCCGCGGCCAATCACCGTCCGGATGCCGTCAAGAAACAAAGACGCACTCTTCATTACGCTTCCACTCAAGACAATCACGTCGGGCACGAACAGGTTGATGAGATTGGCCAGACCAAGACCCATGTAGCAGGCCTCGCGTTCAACCGCCTGGCGCGCCAGAGTATCGCCTTCTTGTGCGAGCTGGCAGATACGTTTGGCCGTGAGATGTTCGCGATGCCGATACTCAGCCGGCGCATTGCCCTGAAGCCATGCCACCATCGCCGGACCCGAAGCCAACGATTCCCAGCAACCTCGGTACCCGCAGGAACAAAGCGGTCCAGATGGATCGATGACCTGGTGGCCAAGCTCGGGATGAGATCCCTCCACGCCGCGGTAAAGGCGCCCGTCGAAAATAATTCCGCCGCCAATCCCGGTTCCCACCGTCACATAGATGAGTCGCGACTTGTTTTTCCCAGCGCCCCAACCTGCCTCCGCCAGGGCGGCAGCATCGGCATCGTTTTCCAGAGCTACCCGCACATTGAACATGCGCGCCAAATCCGCTCCCGGGTTCTGCCCGCGCCATCCCGGAAGAAAATCAACCTCGCCAAACTTTCCGGAGAACGGGTCCACCGGCCCCGTGGACCCAATCCCTATCCCGGTGAACTCAACACCGGCGATGCGCGCCGTCTCTCGCAGCATGCTGTCTATTGCAGCCAGGCCGTTGGCGTAGCTCCCGGTGTCGGTCAGGGTTTCCTTCCGGGACAATACCTGCCCGCTGTCATTGACCATACCCACCGCTATTTTTGTACCGCCGATGTCAACAGCCCCGATCATGAGGCATTCCTTGTCAGTTCCCCAAAGGCCCATAAACGAGCTCCACAGCTGCAGCGATCAAATTGTGATCCGAAGTGCAAACTGCAGAACTGGTGGCACGTGAGCGCACGTCGGATACAAGAAATTCTGTGTGCCTTGTTGTTGCTCAGGTTGTTCCATTGAGTGTGCATCCGTGGCGACGTTCTTAATGTTGACATCGGCCTTGCGAAGCACGGCCCCCGTTGTCTCGAATCGTTACCCGTCAGGGAGGCTGAATCCTGGGCCGACGCGACACTAGAAGCCAGCAAGACACCCAACAGAAACCCGTTTCCCCATGGTCTCCTCGTTGCTCTCAAAGCATGGCTTTGCAGTGGCGAGTGCCTGCGTTGCACTGCGGATCAGCCTTTGATGCTCTTCGAGGCCTCATCCCACGAAACGGCGGTCTTGCGAAAATAAGATTCATTCGCCATGTGGCAGGCAAGTGCCGCATGGTGGCCGAAGATGACATCTTCGACGACGGGCTTGCGGGAACGCACAGCCTCGAAAAAGGTCCACAGGTGCGGCTTGATGTCGTCGTAATCTGGACCCCGGAACGCCACCGTCTCGGGCATGGGCTCGTGACCCAACTTCGGATCATTCTCCGCGTGCCACTGCTTCTCGTAGGCGCTGCGCATCGCGCGGGGGAATCCTGCGTCGTAGTAACTGGGTCCCGAGTCCCTGCCGGTTTGGGGTGTATAGCTCAGCCCAAATTCCGTGACTTCAAGGATCCCTTTCGAGCCTTGGATGCGGTAGGTTTCTGGCATCTCAGTACCCTGGTTCAGTCGCATGTAGACCGGGAGATCGCCGTAATAAAAGAGGCTGGCCTGAACGTCGGGCATGTTACGGCCATCCTTCCAGCGGCGGATTCCGCCGATAGCCGTGGCCTGCCGGGGAGCTTCATTCATATCCAGCATGAACATCATGCCGCTGACCAGGTGGACTAGGAGGTCGCCGGCCAGACCGGTACCGTATTCTTTCCAGCAACGCCACCGGGCAAAGATGTAGGGATCGAACGCGCGCTTGGGGACAGTTCCCTGCCAGGTGTCCCAGTCGAGCGTGTCGGGAGAGAGATCCGTGGGCGGGGGATATTCCCAGGCGCCGGTTGGGTCGTTGCGCCCCAGCCAGCCCTCGACCAGCATCAGATCGCCTAACCTTCCTTGCGAGACGAGTTCCCTGGCCTTGGCGCAAATCAGCGAACTCACGCGCTGCGAGCCGAT
>DATNKA010000625.1:0-2205 GCA_035603655.1 Candidatus Acidiferrales bacterium
TCGCTGTTTCACTGCCATATCCAGCAGCACATGGATTTTGGATTCAAGGCGCTATTCCGCTACGCCTAGCAGCGCCCGAAGCTTCAGCTGCCGCAGCGGACTTCCGTGTCGCCTGTCACATCAATGCGCTTCGAAGAAATCATTGTCACAACTTATTCACACATCGGACATAGAAACGAAACAATCAAGAGATGGGATGCTTGGTCTCATTCACAATTCAATCTTAAGCGCCGGAGAAATCGCATGAAGATGATCGGGGAAAAATTCCGAGCGGCAATGCTCATGGGAGCGGGCGTCTCGGTACTGGTATTTGCAGCTGGGGCAACGGCACAGAATCAAAACGATGGCAATTGGCGGGGCAATCCGCCGGCGGCCGATAATCCGTGGCCGTACAACACTTCGCAGCGCTCTCCCGTGCTCGCGGTCGTTGGTGACATATCCTGCCAACCAGGCGAGGAGGCGAGTGGCGAGTCTTCGAAAGAAACCTGCACCGACCCCAAGGCGCCCTACACGAGCACCTCTCTGTACCAATCGCAGGAGGCCACTGCGAATCAGATTGAGGCCATGAAACCGGACGCGGTCGCGCTCCTCGGAGATCTGCAATACCAGGTTGGCCGATATTCGGACTTTGAGAACTCGTACGACTTGACGTATGGCGCTTTTAAAATGATCAGCCTGCCCGCGCCCGGCAACCACGAGTTTTATGACGAGCATGGCGAGACCGGCGTTGCCGGCTACGGCTACTTCTCCTACTTCAACGGCTTTCTGATCGATACCACTGCTGATGCCAATCAGGGTAAGCCTTTGATGACTACGATCCAGGACCCGTGCCCAGCAAACCCGGCGTGCGGCCCGGGCTCAACCCCACCCACTGCCCTCAGCCCCCAACCGATTCCGCGCGCGGATGGACAGGCGGGGCATTTCGAGTTGGGGGCGAACGGAGGACAGAACGGAACCGGGGTCGCGGATGGCTGGTACTCGTACAATCTCGGATCCTGGCACCTAATCTCACTCAACATAGAGTGCTCGACGCAGCCGGGCGGCTGTTCGACGACGGGCGCCTGGTTTGCCGCCGAGCTTGCATGGCTGCAAAAGGATCTCGAAGAGAACCACGCCGCGTGCACCCTCGCCTACTGGCATCAGCCCACCTTCAGCGCCACGAACGGCATCAGCCCAGAGGGCATTGCCGCCAAGGCCTTTTGGCAACTGCTCTACGAACACAGAGCCGACTTGGTGCTGAACGGACATGACCACCTCTATGCCCGCTACCGCCCTCTTAATCCCTCCGGGAAATTCGACCCGCAGCGAGGCATAACGGAATTCACCGTGGGCACCGGCGGCGAGACACTCGATCCTGTGGTTACAACCCCTGTGACGAGCGGCTCAGGCGAAACGAACATGGAGGATCCCAGCGGCAACACGAACTTCAACGCGGAGAATCTCGTGGCGGCAACCGGGGACTATTGGGGCGTGATGGCCCTGACGCTCAATCCGAATGGCTACGCGTGGCATTTCCAGTCGGCTTTGCAAGGTCCTGTGAACAACGGCCAATGGCCGATGGTACCGCCAACTGGGTCTTACACCGACAAGGGCGCCGGCTCCTGCCACGGACCAGGCAACCGATGAGGACCGGATAACCCTCATCACTTCAGGTTTGGCGTTTTCCTTCTGGTACGCGATCCCCCTCCGCGAGAAATTGCGAAGGGGGATCTTTTTTTGCTTCGTTCTCATTTCCTGTTGCGGCTGACTGCGGGAGGCAGATAAGGAAACTTTCTCTAAAATAACCATCATGCGTATTCCCCGTCGATCTAACCCATTGTAATTTGAGGCCATGGATTCAGATGCGGACAAGATCATTGATCTTTACGAGCGGCATGCTCATGACTATGTCGCAGATCGTCGGAGCGTGGGCTGGAACGAAAGTGCATGGCTCGATCGATTCAGCGCGCTTTTATCACAAGGGGCGTCAATACTCGACATTGGCTGCGGTTCCGGCGAGCCGATCGCGAGATATCTCATCGATCAAGGCTTCGAGGTAGCTGGCGTGGACACCTCGCCAACGTTGATAGCCATCT
Source organism: Candidatus Acidiferrales bacterium (assembly GCA_035603655.1). Classification (GTDB taxonomy): domain Bacteria; phylum Acidobacteriota; class Terriglobia; order Terriglobales; family Acidobacteriaceae; genus Sulfotelmatobacter. The sequence goes on from DATNKA010000625.1 coordinate 2,076, forward strand.
GCCGTGGGCGCTTTCCGCAGCGGTCTTGGCACGTTGCTGATATGCGTGCCCTCGCGCTCGAGGACGCATTCGATGGCCTGCTGGCTTGGGACAGTTTTTTCCATCTCACCCACGATGATCAGCGCCGGAT
>DATNKA010000626.1:0-11294 GCA_035603655.1 Candidatus Acidiferrales bacterium
AGCCGCGCGCCGCCCGCCGGTAATGCCACGCGATCGACGCTGTCTTCTCCTCGATGAAGGCTCCAGGTGTCGTCGAGGTGAACTCCTCAAGAATGCCGCGCGCCTCAGACAACCAACCAAGACCCGAGGGATCGATCGAACACTCCCACGCGGCGTTCGGTGCGGCCCGGAACCAGATGCCATCTTCCGCCGATAATGCGACCGGTAATGCACCGAACCAGGCTTCGACCTGGTGGCGCGTACGGCCGCTGAGAATTTCCACCGTGGTATTCGGACGCTGTCCCAACGCTGAAATGAGGTTCAGTAGCGGGCTGTCGGGCATTGCCTGGTCGGGCGTAGGTGCTATCGGAGCCAGCGTTCCGTCATAGTCCAGCAGAATGGCGAGGGTCGGGGCGGCGCGCATCCTTGCAAGTGCATCCTTTAGAGCCGCTTCGGGCGTCGGGCGACGCCGCGGTTCGGGTTCAGATTCGAGCGCATGAATGAAATCATTCGCCCACCGGTGCACGTCGTGCGACATCACTTGCCGCCGCATGGCCCGCATCCGAGTTGCCCGCTCCTCAGGTCCCAGTGCCAAAGCCTCCGTGATTTTCGTGGTGAGATCACGCACGTCATAGGCGTTCACAAACACGGCTTCGTGCAACTCTTCGCTGGCACCGGCGAACTCGCTCAACACCAGGACGCCGTCATCATCGACGCGTGAAGCAACATATTCCTTGGCCACGAGATTCATGCCGTCGCGCAGCGGGGTCACCAGCATCACATTCGCCGCTCTATAGAGTGCGACCAAGCGTTCGGGGGTGATCGACTGGTGCATGTAGTGAATCGGCACCGAGGTCACAGTGCCATAAGTTCCATTGATGCGGCCGATTAAGCCCTCGATTTCGCGACGAAACTCTTGATAGCTCGGTACCTCATCGCGCGAAGGCACCGCCACTTGGATCAAACGAATGTGATCGCGGAGACCGGGATCTGCTTGTAGCAGGGCCTCAAGCGCGAGCATGCGCCGGGGCAGACCCTTGGTGTAGTCGAGTCGGTCTACCCCCAGTAACAGCGTCCGATCGCCCGCGTCGACCTTGATGGCGCGGAGTTCCTCTTCTACGGCTGGCGAGTTCGCGAGCTGGCGAAATGTTTCAGCGTCGATCCCCATTGGGAACACCCCAAAACGCACTTCGCGATCATCCAGCCACACGCGACCATCCTCCGGTTCCAATCCCGCAAGGTCGGCGAGCGCGGTAGCGAAATGCTGCATGTAGGAATAGGTGTGGAATCCGACGAGATCGGCGCCGAGCAGACTCTCCAGAATCTCGCGCCGCCACGGCATGATGCGAAAAACTTCGGCGGCAGGAAAGGGAATGTGCAGAAAGAAGCCAATGCGCGCCTCGGGCAATCGCTGCCGCAATAGCCCCGGAACGAGCAGGAGTTGATAATCGTGCACCCAGATCATGTCGCCGGGCTGATACTGGTCGACCACCATCTGCGCGAATCGCTCATTGACACGACGGTAGCTCTCCCAGGCGGAGGGGCCGAGGGGGACGCGGTCGACGAGGTAGTGAAAGATAGGCCACAGGACGCCATTCGAGAAGTCCTCGTAATATTCCTTAACTTCCCGGCGCGTGAGGTAAAGCGCCACGATCCCGCGCTCGCCGAGCTGACGATCCAGCATGGTGCGATGCGCCATTGAGACACGTGAGGTTAGTCCGGGCCAGCCGATCCACACCCCGCCCGAACGTTCGTGGCAACCGCGGAGACCAGTAGCAACTCCACCGGAGGCTTGCGAAAACGTGATTTGATCGCCATCAATCTTGGTGGTTATGGGCAATCGATTCGAAACAATCACCAGCCGCCGCCGTTTCATTCCGTAAGTCTACCCCACAATCATCGCCCTTCAGGGACGGCCCACCGTCACTTGCATGGCAGGTGACTGTGGGTAAGGTGGCGATCATCCGCTATCCTGGACGCAATACGATCAGACAATGTGCTGCGGCCCTCGGACGAGCGCGGAAAAAACGTCGGCCGACGGAGTGCACACCCGGTGGCCCCTTCGGGCCCCTGCCCTTTGGCTGTTGAACGGCTCTACGCTGCCGCTGAGCAGCCCTTCGGGGAGGACCACTCCTGTCTGTGCCCGGCGACTCAGATCGAGTCTTCGGACCCTTTTTGTTATTTTGTTACTTCTGTGCCTCATACATAGGGGCCATTCCGCGACCAGTCGCACTTGTTGCACAATGTAGTGAGAGGAGACACATGAGCCACTTTTGGCGCAAGGCCTGGTTGGATGAGGAAGGACAGGACATCGCTGAATACTCGGTGATGCTCGCAGTCATCCTGGTAATTGCGCTGGGCACGGTTCGACTGATCGGCGCGAACGCCAACAACGTGTTCTCGCAGGTTGGAAGTGCAATTCAGTAAAAATGAGGTCAGTCGAAACCTTCATGCTCAGAATGTTTTGTGGATCCGCATCTGGCACATTGGGGGTCGCGCTACACCGGTCGTCGTAGGAGCATTTCTCCTAAGTGATAAACGAAACTGACTCTCCAGGCAATGTGATTCTCTCGCGGACGACTATGCGGCCTTGAGGCAAGCTCTGTCTACCCTGCTTAACGGAGGGGAATGACTCCGTGCTTCAAGCGAACTCGTCACCTGGGTTCTGCTCACATCTCCGCAAATCGTCTCGGAATAAATCCACTCCCATCATCATTGTGACCGGACGCGCTGACAGACAGACCATGCCAGATGCCCCAACCGGCAGCGAAGCGAAGCGCAGATTTTCTCGAAGGGGTGCGCACGACTGCAAAGCCGTCGAGTACTGGCATGCCAATATGCAGCAGCAGTGTGTAGGGGTGTCTGTTCAACCATGGCCAGCGCCTCCTCACCATTGCACGATTCCGTCACCGCATACCCACGGATCTCCGGCAATTCGCGGAGCAACTCGCGGTTGGTAGGATTGTCTTCTGCAGTAAGAACTGTCTTCATGACTGCCCCGCAGACTTGGCCAGCTTGCGACCCTCGATAACCCTGCCAACTTCGGCAATGAGCTGTTGCTGCCAGGTGCCGTTCTTCTGCAACAGCGCTTGGGTTTCACGGCCAAGTAGAGCCGATTCCTCTGGGGTCAGGCTTTTACCCGTCATGACAAGAATCGGTAGATCCCTCAACGTTGCTTCTTGCCTTACATGGCGAATAACTTCAAATCCGTCCATTCCAGGCATCACTAAATCCAGGAGTACTGCGCTTATCAGTTTGGACGAGAGCACTTCCAGCGCCCTCGCGCCGCTGTGCACGCTTTGCGTCTCGTACCCAGCCGTGCGCAGTGTCTCCTCGAGCAGCGCCAGAGTTTTGCAATCGTCATCGACCAGCAGGATTGCAGCATCGTCATCTTCCTGATAGGGCACGTGCTTGCGAACGGTCTCCAGGAACACCGTCTTGCGAATGGGCTTGATCAAATAGTCAGCCGCGCCCAAAGCAAAGCCCACCTGTTTCTGATCGACGATTGAAACAATGATGATGGGGATATTCGCGGTCTCGGGATTTGTTCTCAACGCGACCATAGTTTCGAAACCGCTGCCGCCTAGCATCATAACGTCTAAAGTGATGGCATCGGGCCGCAGTTGGTGCGCTTTTTTCAGCGCCTCCTCGCCCGATTCGGCCGAGACAGTGCGATATTCCGAATCCAGGTAGCTAGCCAGCAGTTCGCGCGCAGGAACCTCGTCGTCGACCACCAGAACAAGTGGCTTGCGGATTTCTCCCGTAGGAGCTCGCCTCGGGGCTGTTGCACTGGCGGCATGGGTGCCTAATGTTTTTGTCTTTGCCCCGGCGGGAAGGGTGAAGCTAAACGTGCTACCCTTTCCGGGCTCGCTCGTCAACGAGATCTGGCCTCCCTGTTGTTCCACCAGGCGCTTGGTGATCGCGAGTCCCAGCCCCGTGCCCTCCTGGGTCGAATCCCTGCCGCCTTCTACCTGGCGGAACTCCTCGAAAATGATCCCTTGATCCGCGGCGCGGATTCCGATCCCGGTATCGGTCACCGATATCGTGATGAAATCTCCGTTCTCTACGCATTCAATGCCAATTTGGCCGTCCTGGGGTGTGAATTTCACGGCATTGCTGAGCAGGTTGTACAGGATTTGTTTGAAGCGCACGCGATCGGCATATACAGGCAGATCGGCTTCTTGGGTGTGTTGGATTGCGATCTGTTTGGCCATGGCTAACGGGCGGATGGTGGAGAGGACCTCCGGCATGGCTTCGCTGATTTGGAACCTTTCACTCCGCAGTTCAAGCTGTCCGGCTTCGATCTTTGAAAGGTCCAGGATGTCGTTGATCAACTGCAATAGATGAGCCGAGCCTTGCTTAATGTGATTGACGAAGCGCTTCTGCTTGTCATTGAGTGCCCCTGCTGTCTGTTCCGCTAACAGGTCTGAAAAGCCCACAATCGCGTTAAGCGGAGTCCGCAACTCGTGGCTCATGCTGGCCAGAAACTTACTCTTCAACCGGGTTGCGCGTTCGACTTCGCGGTTGCGGAGATCCAGTTCTTTGTTGGCGGCTGCGAGTTGGGTAGTGCGTTCCTGAACCCGATGCTCCAACTCGGCGTGAGCCCGCTGCAGGGCGGTATCCCGCTGCTGAATCTGCTCCAACATCTCATTGACTGATTCAATCAAAGTCGACACTTCATCACGATTTTTGGTTGTAGCCGCTCGAATCGAATAGTTCTTCTCGCGGGACACAACGCGTACAGTCCTTGCCAACTGCATGACCGGTTCGGAGATAACCCGCTGAGATAGCCTTGAAATCAACAGGGCCACGATCAGCGAAATCAACAAAACGACAGCGGCGATTACTGCATAGGTCTTGAGGCGATCCTCAATGGCTTGCAGGTCGGACCGTATGTAGACAAAGCCGGTCGGTTTGCCTTGGAACATGATCGACTGGACTAGCGCCATCTGCCTATCTACCAGCCAGTGAGCTTGGGTTTGGCCCGCCGGGATAGGCGGAAGCGGGAGAGCGCTTTTGTTGTCATCCCGCGAGTATCCTGCGAAACTGTGTCCGTCCGGAGTGTAGATCGCAGCGTACAGGATGTGAGGCGAGGCCTTCAAAGCGGATAGTGTGTTCTCGGCGCTACTAGGATCGTTGAATACGAGCGCCGAAACACTATTAGTTCCTACGATCTGGGCTTCGGTGGACAGATTGCGCGCGATGCCGATCTGGTATGTGTACAGGTCGTAGGCAACAAAGGCGGCACAGGCCAATAGCAAGGCCGCACCACTCACCAGCATGTTCATCCAGGTGAGTTTCTTGGAGATCGAATAGTGTTGAAACTTGTGCATTGTTCAATCTCCAGGCAAGGGCTTACTTCTCACGGCGGTCGCCACCTTGAGCAACTCAGAGCTGAGCTTCAGTCCGACACGCTGGGTTGCGGTCAAATTGACCTCGAAGCGAACTCTGCTCCCCTCCAGCACAAACTGGATCATTCCGCCACGCTCGGCAAACTGCGGCATGTCGCTGACGGTTAGAATTGCTTGTTTATCCACCGTTTCGATAATTTTGTTGAGGCGACCGTCTTCCGCGAGGCTCAAGAAGAGAATCTGGCAACTGCCCGACTCCTGCGGGCCGGAAATTCTCTTGGCGACCACGCGCTTGCCGTCTATTGTTTCCCCCGCCAGAGTGGCATCGAGAGCCGGACCAAAAGGATCTTGCCCGAGGACACACACGGTAAAAGCATCGCCCCGGGTTGGCGCAATCTTGGTGGGCCATTCGACAAACCGGCCAAAGTTATAGAGATAGGCAGCCTTCACCTGAAAGTCAGTGGGCTTTGCGCCCTGTGCGTACAAAGCAGGAATGGCAAGCAGCGCCCACGCTATGGCAATAGCCTTGAGGCACGCACGACGGCCAAGGACTAGCCAAGTGCCTGGATGTTGCAGCATGTGGCGGATAACACCTGTGCCTCGAATGTAGCTTATGAACGTCAATCCGCAGCCCGTCTCCATGTTATCTGCGCGTACGCGCTCCTCTCTACAAGGACAGAACCGGACTCGGCATGACGAGGCTGGAACAGGTTTTGTCCAGTGATGGACAAATCAAACCGCTTGGCAAAATGCCAACCCAGCCGGGCATCTGCTGTTTGATACGCCTTCACACCTAGCGCTGGCAACGCGCCCACATAACGGTAAGTAGGATCAAACTCGAAGCCTCTCGGCAGACTGAATAGAAGCTGCGCCGTTACCTGGTTATGCGGGCTCGACCCCTCATAGGTTGAGACATAACTGGTTTTCGTGTGGGTCGGCTGGTCCTCAAGGTTCATGGTCACATAAGAGTATGTGGCCCTCACTTCCATCCAACGGCTCGCTTTCCATTCGGGCGAAAATTCGCCGCCATTGGTCGATCCCATGATGCCGTTAGCAAACGGCAGTGAGATCAGAACTGCCAGGGGTGGAGGGGTGGACGTGAGCGAAATCGTTGCGTCGCCATAGCTTGTGAGGTCGTTATATTTGTTGTGAAAGGCGGCAATATCGAGATAGAGCCGTGGACCGAATAGTTTCCGATATCCAGCTTCGTAGCCCAGCAGCTTTTCCGAATCGAACTTCGCATTATCACAGACACAAATGTAGATTGGAGGCGGGGTACTGACGAATCCCGTCAGTTGCAGATCCTCGTCGATGCGGGAAGGCGTCCGTACCGCGCGCGTGACCGCCGCCCATACTGTCTGATGCGAAGTTGGAGTCCACAACACACGACCGCTGGGTTCGTTCTCCCAACCGGTGAAGATGTTGTGTTCGAACTTCGAGCCCAGGGTTAGCCAGAGCTGATTTTGTACGATTGTGATCTGATCCTGCACGAACGCGCTGTAAAGATTGTCGTCTTGATGATGAGGCAAAAAGTTCACCGTCGGGACGGTCTGGATGATATCGCTGGGGCTCCAGCGAGCGCCAAACCCCCAGATAATTTCATTTCGGTTCTGGAGGACGAAATGGTGAAGGATATCGATGTCAAAGGTGTTCCGGGTTTCTCCCACCTGGGGCCCCAGACGGTAAGTGCGATCGTAGTAGGCCTGAACCTGAAGGTCCGACGTAATGCCGAGGTCATGGCGCCACCTACCCAAGAGATTGGCGCCCGATACGTCTTCGGTTCCGTCCACGTTGAGTTGAGCGGGTGGCGAATAAGAGCCGATCCCTACCTGCTGCCCGACGTTGCCCTTGTAAAAATCGCCCTGAACCGTCAGCCTGTCGCGATCCGTGAGCCTCGAATCCGTTCGGAACCCTGCTTGTCCCAGTTGCCAGGCATCATAGTTATCGCCATCGGAATGGAATTCTGGCATTCGGCCAAACCCCATAGCGTAGGCGCGATAGTCCAGATTATTCCCGTGCCTGGCCCCGTAGCGAGCTCCGCTTTCGTTCTGGGATAGATTTCCACTGCTCGTGGATGCGTAGGTTCCGCGAGTATCCTTCGCGTTCCTGGTAATGATGTTGATCACGCCATTGACGGCGTTCGATCCCCAAATGGTGCCGCCAGGGCCGCGAATTACTTCGATGCGCTCGACATCCTCCAACATGACGTTTTGCATCTCCCAATCAACGCCGGCAAAGAGCGGGGTATAGACGCTCCGGCCATCGATCAACACCAGAACCGATTTGGAAAATGAGCTTCCAAAGCCGCGGATACCGACCGACCAGACATTGGAATTAATGCGGGCCACCTCGACCCCAGGTACAAGCCGTAGTACTTCAGGAATGCTCGTGGCTCCGGAACGTCGAATGTCATCCTGAGTAAGAACATAAATGGCAGCTGAGGTCTTCCAGACTTGTTCTGGCTCTTTCGAGGTCGTCGTCACTTCCACATTGCCGAGTTCTGCCAGACTTAGTTGTCTGAGCGGTGTGGGATTCGCTTGTTCTGCCTGCGGATCAGCGAAACTCTGATTGACCAGTCCGGCGAGCACGAATAACGTGACAAGAACAACACGCTGCGCAAATATCAACACGCGATACGCGTCCGTTTCGGCCGACGCTCCAAAACCGTCCTTCCTGGCGTCAGTAACGAGGCGTAATCGTATATTCATAATTTAGGTTTAATCCCTCGGAGAGATGTTCTAACTGTTCGAACCGGCCCCCGCGCCACGGGATAGAAAATCAGCTGTACCGCTTCTGACAAGCTGCTCGAACAGGCTGAAGATATGCGGATCCCACCATCCCTTGGCGACTTCCACTTGCATGATCTTCAATGCATCCGTGATGGAAAAGGCCGGCTTGTACGGCCTTATCGTAGTAAGCGCGTCGTACACATCAACGATTTGCAACACTCTGGCGGTGATCGGTATCGCCTCTCCGGCAAGTCCATCGGGATATCCGGAGCCGTCAAATTTTTCGTGGTGGTGGCGAATGATGGGCAATACTGGGCGAAAGGACTTCAAGGGCGCGCAGATGCGCTCCCCGACCACGGGATGCTCCCGCATGAGTCTCCATTCTTCTGGGGAAAGGCTGGTCGGCTTTAAGATAATCGAATCAGGTACTGCGATCTTTCCAATGTCGTGAACCACGCCGGCGCGTCGGAGAGCAGTAACCTCGTCCTTCGAAAGTTTGAGATGTTCTCCCAAAGTAGCCGAATAATCTGCCAAACGCTCGCAATGACCGTGGGTATAGGGGTCTTTGCCTTCAATGCTGCGGGCCAGAGTGAACAGGACCGATTCGGCGCGCTCAAGCTCATCGGTCCGAAACTTAAGCGTGAGGAGCGAGCGTACGCGGGCCAGCAATTCAGTGGAATCCACAGGGCGGATCAGGAAGTCATCTGCTCCGGCTCTAATCCCTTCTATGCGGTCCTGTTTGTCAGACAGAGCTGTGATCAGAACTACTGGTATCAAGTATGTATCGGGATTGGCCTTGATTTTCTCGCAGACTTCAAAGCCCGTGAGATTGGGCATCATTACGTCAAGGAGCACCAAATCGATCGGAAGGATGGACAGCTGCTCTAAGGCGGCTGCGCCGGTTGAAACACTCGCCACCTTGAACCCCTCTACGGTAAGCAATTCCTCTAACAGCTCGCGATTGGCGGCCTGGTCATCCGCGACTAAAATCGTGCCAGTAACCGGCTGATCGGACTTACAGGACATATACAGACACTGCGATAGAGTTGTCGCAAGCGTGCCACAGGAAGTAACTAACTTCTAATTACCGAAGTCACGTTTTCCGGTTTTGTCCGGATTTAGTAACAAAACCTTTAATGGCGACTAGAGGAACTCAGCTGACAAACTCGCCGTCATGGGGTGTATCTCGATGTCCGATCTCGCCGCCGAGCACATTGAATGATGACCGGGGTCGGGAGCGTTTCCAGACTATTCGCCTTTTCTGGACTCTGTGCTGCCTCTGACACCCGTAATAATCCCGTTTATCGCGTCCGCCGGGGAAGCTTCTCGTCTGCGCACACCGGGCCTGTACCCACGAAAAGTCCTAAGCTTTCCTTTGTGATCTTTCGAAATCGCCCCCTCGAACTAGCGACGCTCGTCCGAGACAAGACGATGCTTGGCTATCACGACTAGCGGACGGGAATCGAAGGAGATTGACATTGCGTCCTCCTGGACGTTGTCCCCGCCGATTATCCTCGCGATGGATATTGCAGAGTTGTTACTGGATCAGAGAGTTGATCCAGAATCTGAGATCGCATCTCCGTGATCGATCGAGATCGCCGCAGCAACTCACAAATGGCACAAAAAAAGAAGGGGAGCCGGAAGCAGCTCCCCGTTGAACGTTAGTGGTCTCGCGAGACCTATTCTGGCCGACCACGTCCCGGTGTCACGGAAGTCTCAGCAACCACGCTCCGAGCCCGTGAGAGGCAGCGTACAGTCTGCGCTCCTTTTGGACGATGGTCAGTCCCGCTACTTCTACGTTCGGCATTCCGCGCGCTGCCAGTCTCCAGCTTTTTTCCTCAGGCACAAGGCGTACTACTCCAAAGTCGCTGGCTGCGAACAGATCGTGCGTCACATCGTCGCGCGCAATGCCTGTGATCGGAAGATCCGCCAGGTCGAAGCTCAGATCCTTCCAGGTCGCAGTTCCCGCCACAGAATCATAAGTCACTTCGAAAACGTGGCCAGGTGTGGTCGGGGTTGTAGCGTTGAATCCATCGTAGGAAATCCAGGCGCGGTTGGGGTTGTGCGAATCAACAAAAATCCCGGTGATGAATCGCCCGGGACTGTTGGCCGCCAGCGTATCGAGGCGGGTAAACAGCACCGATGTCTCCGGTTCCGCGTCCGCATTTTTGCTGATGAAAACGCGCCCAGTCGCGGTTGCTGCCCAGAGCGTCGAGTTGTCACCCGTAGTTCGGCCGAGCGCGGCAACGCCATCGCCGCCGGTTCGATCCGAACCGAAACCGGTTCCGATCAATTGTCCTGCAGCGGATGGATCGCCAAGCGGCGCCCAGTCTCCGCAAGGCACGGCAAACACTCCGGTGAATTCATTGCAATTGGCCCGCAGTTGGGCCACCGTCTGCGTTCCTACACCATCCGTTTTGCTCCGCCACACGTGCCCGGTTCCAACAAACATGGTCTTGCTGACCGCGGGATCGGAAATGACTGGAATGTAGAACTGTGAAGCCTCTGGATTGATGAAGAAGGTGTCAGCGACCCAGTTCCAATCCGACATCAGCCCGCTCGTGAAGTTCACATCAATCTCGGGGCCGGTGTAGGTGTGGAAGCGGAAATGCGGATTGGCAATGTCGAAACCGGACTGGCCGCCATCGCCAAAAATCGTCTGCACCCATTTCTGTGGGTTCGCTGTCACTTCCCACGTCCCGTTATCTTGCGTTCCCCCCTGCAGGTCATTCACGTTGAAAGGATTCACCGACAGGCTTTGGAATTGCAGTGTGGTCAATCCCTTGTTGATTCCCGTGAGTCTGCTGGGAACTCGCGATAGCAGTTGCTGACAGCGGGCCAGGTTAGCCCCGCTGAGCGGCGCGCCTCCCAGTGTCCTGGACGCGCAGTTCGCCGAAATACTCGTGACCTGCCCGTTCGAGCGAATCACTCCGCCGTCGGATGACTCCCAGAATTGGAGCGGGTTGTTGGGGTTGGCCACCAGGAAGTGTTGATCGGGGTGGAGTCCATTGGGTTGCACCGGGTCGGTTGCGTCCATGGTCATATCTGTAAACGAAACTCCTGCATCGGTCGAAAGCACCACGCCGCGCCCGTTCGAGATGTTCCCCGTCTCACCATAGGCATAAGATCCCCCCAGGTACACCGTGTCGGGATGCCCAGCGGGTGTCTCGACAAAGTTGTCGTACCAGCATTGACCCTCGCAGTAGTTAAACGAGCCATATCCGGAGTCCGCGGG
>DATNKA010000627.1:0-3465 GCA_035603655.1 Candidatus Acidiferrales bacterium
ATAAGAGACTAGCCAACACAAAGTTCAGACTACCGTGGAATAAGCTGTACATTTAATCTGTCGTATCCACTTCGTCCGCTATCGCACATCTGCGGGTTTCCCGTCGTACCGACTAAGCAGTTTCACCTCGTTACAATCTCCGGTCCGGTATGAAACTTATTCTGTCTCTTCCAGCATGCGACCCCGCGCACTCGGTTCCTTGCGAAATCAGACAGCGTTTTCGCTGTGCAAGGAGCCCTGAATGGCCAAGGCCCTCTCTAGAGAGGTGAAAGATTCATCCGTTCCAGCAAGGCGAGATGCCGACGGCAATCCCGTTCATAATGAAATTCTGCTAAGTCTCCCGCGTAAAGAATGGGAAGCGGTGCTGCCCAAACTGGAGTTTGTCAGGCTGAAGCTCCACCAAGTGCTGCATGAGCCAGGAGAAACGTTGAAGTCTGGCTACTTTTGCAATTCTGGTCTCTTCTCGGTATTGAACGTCATGCGCGATGGCAAGAGTGTGGAAGTCGGACTGATCGGGAATGACGGCTTTTCCGCGGTGCCCCTGGTTGCCGGCTTCCGCACCAGCCATACCAGAACGATCATCCAGACAGAAGGCGACGCATTTCGAATCGACACAATCCACCTTCGATCTTTACTCCGCGAATGCCCGGTTCTGGAGCGCCAGATCCAAAGAGCTGCTCACCTGTTGGGGGCACAGGCCGTGCAGGTCGCTACCTGCAACCGTCTGCACGAAGTGGACGAGAGATTAGCCAGATGGATGTTGATGATTCAGGATCGGATCGGAACCAATTTCCTGCCGCTAACCCAGGAATTCATGGCGCAGATGCTGGGCACCCGGCGCTCTACCGTGACTGTTTCCGCAGGCACTTTGCAGAAAGCCGGCTTGATCACCTACACACGCGGACGGGTAACGATTCTCGACAGAGAGAGGCTGGAAGAAGCCGCTTGCGATTGCTATCGCATGCTGCAAGATCAATTCAGAGAGTGGCAAAGTCAGGACGAGTAGCGGAATCCGTCTGCGAGATCCGGCGCTGCCTTATCGCTGATTGTCCGATGCAGGACGAATGATGGGAGCGGGTTCTTGCTGTGCTTTTGACTCGCGATCCTCAAGATCTGTCTGGCGAAGGTGGGTCGCTTCTGAAGGGTTGGTTCCCGCCTTGAGTTCGGATTTTTCCAGGAAGTAGCGCCAGCCTTCATGACGGTCGGAGGAGCTTTGGGACTCCTCGAGTTTCTTCTGCGCTAACTCTGCGTTTTGCTTGCCGCGCACGACCTCGACTACTCCGTCCGACCGGTAGGTACGGACGTTGTGTCGGATGATTGCGTAGGAAGCGCTGAGATCGTCGCGTGTCAGAGAGAGTCCATTTGCAGCTTGCCCATAAGCGATGGAGACTGGGCGGATGCTTTTAGAAGGCTGAAAAGGCGACTCCCGTGGACTCGCCCTTTCGCACAATTTGCCGGCTTAGAGAGCCTGCACGTTTTCTGCTTGCCAGCCCTTGGGGCCCTTGGTCACGTCGAACTGCACTGTCTGACCCTCTTGCAGGCTCTTGAAACCGCCCGCCTGGATCGCTGAGAAGTGCACAAAAACGTCTTCGCCATTCTGACGGCTGATGAAGCCGTAGCCTTTGGCGTCATTAAACCACTTTACTGTTCCTTGTTCTGCCATGTTGATACTGGTGTTCCTTTCAATCGATTTACGCTGGAGAGATTCGAACTTGAGGCAGGTTACTGGCTGTTGAAGCAAGAACTGCTCACGACCGATTCGGTCTAACGCACAAAGTCCATCTTACGCGGAATGTGCATGTTTAGCAAGGTGATTCGCACTCTACCGCAACCGACGGACTCCACTTCACGAGAAAATCGGCCATATTGACCCCGAATCCATCCGACTTCGTTTCGTATCACGAAGGGGCCAGCAGCAGTCCGTCAAACAGCGTATACTCGAATTACTTAACCCCGAAGATACGCCACCAAAGCAGCCTGCGCCTTCGCGATTGAGAGATCGAGAGGCGTCTTTTTGATCCAGCGATTTTCCCTGAAGAGTTCGCTCCATGCCCAAACCGGGCGCGACCGCAGTCGACGACGTGTATTTTGACGCGGTTTATGGCGCTTTTCGCGACCATAGCACTCGCCGCTTCGGTCTTGTTTCGCTCTTCCGCGGACTACCGGATGCTGATCTCCATTGTGGTCTCTGTAGCAGCACTTTTGTTGGTGGTTCGGAGCCTTTCTAAGGGCAAGGTGGTCTGGTCCGTTTTGTTTCTGGTAGCTCTCGGCGTATTCACGCCGTTCCGGATCAGTCATTTTTCTCCTGAACTCATCTCTATTTTCGACTTGGCGACCCTGGCGCTCTTCGCGGCTTCGCCCATGATGCTCAGAAAACCCGCGGCGGTCGTCGCAGTCGTCCCGTCAGGACGGCAGTAACCAAGCGGCGGTTGGTTAGCCAGCCCAAGGACAGGAGTCCCCTATGTCAGCACTGAACGGTGACAAGTCTAGATTTAATCGGGTACGTAAACAGAACATTGCTCGACGAAAGCGGACCCGTGAACTGATGATGAAAAGCGCGGCTACTGCACACAAATTGTCGAATAGCTCAGCCAATGGCAAGCCAGGATCGGTGTCGGCATGAACACGCCCTTGCTGACTCTTCCGCTTTCAGCGCCGATTCCCGGCCCGCTTAAGCGGAAACGAGTGCTGCTCGTCGACACTTCTGCCCACCAGCGCGATCTGCGTGCTGGAGTGATGCGAAAACTGGGCATGGAAGTCGATTGCGCCGCCGATATCGGCGAAGCGCGATGTTGGTGGCGCGCCGACCTCTACCAACTGGTGTTGATGAACGTGGAGAACAACATCGGCCAACGAGATGAATTCTGCGGGCACATGCGCCGTGCCTCTCCGCCACAACAACTCGCATTCCTGGTCGGCAAACCGGAGTACCTTGCGGATGCTCCCAGTGCGGCAGGAGAATTCCTCCCGCTGAAGAGCCTTGATCCCATCCTCATTGGCGATGTGCGAACGGCTCTTGCCGCCGATATCGGAGATATGCCCCAGCGATGGGGAATCCTCGAAGCTTCCCGGCGAATTTCCGCGGTACGCTCGGCCTGCAACGCTCGCGTCAGCGCACGTCAAAACCGGCCAGATCCCCCGCGGGACACCGAAGGACGACCGTCGCCCCGCACCACTAAAGCCACCACATTAGATGATTTACTAAGAGAGGAAATGCAATGAAGAACCTTTACGTTGGTAATCTCCCGCACAGTACAACCGAAGCTGAACTGCGCGGCCTCTTCGAGCCGCATGGCGCTGTAGAAAAAGTGAGTCTTGTGACCGACCGGGAAACAGGCCGCTCCCGAGGCTTTGGATTCGTAGAAATGACAGACGCGAGCGCCGCCGACAAAGCAATCGCTGAACTGAACGGAAAAGAGCTTGGCGGCCGTGCATTGACCATCAATGAAGCAAAACCCAAGACGG
>DATNKA010000628.1:0-4319 GCA_035603655.1 Candidatus Acidiferrales bacterium
CGCCTCCGGACGACGACATGAAGGCTGCAGAGCGGCAAAAGGGCGGCGCCGCGGGGTCGGTGGCGACGTCAAGTGCTGCCAACCCAGGCCCCGTGCAGATGGTGGCCGCTATTTCCGATGCGGCGGGACCCGAACCGCAATCCTACAAGTTTTTCTGGAAGAATGGCGAAGAGGAAGAACGGCGCAATCAGATGTTGGCAGCGGCGGCGGATGAGGTGAGGGCTTACGCCACAGCGCTGGCCAAAAATAAAATCGTGGCTCGGCCGATCGTTCCGAAGGCAACTGCGGCTAGCCATAAGGCGCCGGCAAAGCAAGCGCAGCCAGTGTTTGAGAACGTTCAATTTCGTGGGTTCGATGTATGGCTGACCAACCAGCCGGTGATGATTTTGACCGCGGAAGCGCATATTCCTGCGGCGCCGGGAGCGGCCGGCGGAGCGACCGATTCCTATAGCGTTACGCTGGTCGCGCGAACTGATATCTATGGCAACCTGCGCAAACTGTATTCCGGCGTGACCGACAAATTTCATCTGGATGTAACCCCCCGGATGGAATTGATCGATGTGGTGGATGCGGATGGAGACAGGCGTGGGGAACTGCTATTTCGCGAGACAACCGATGCGGGGAGCGGGTACCTAATTTATCGAGCGACGGCCGATAAGTTGTGGAAGATGTTCGATAGCTTGAATGCGGAGTAGATGGGCGAGTGCTAGTTCTCGTTCCGAGTAGTGCGGAACGGATTTCACAGTGCTTAGGTTTCGATCCCTACGTAACAGACGCGGCCTACGAGATAATCGGAGGCCGACTTGCCTTCCTCCAAGGTCATAACTTCGATGGGATACGCCTGGTTGTGTGGCCGCAGCATTATTTGCTTTCCGGCTGTTGCCACGTATTTGACAGTGCAGGTTCCGTCTTTGAGCACGGCGTACATATTGAACTTGCCCTTGCGATAGGGTTTGAGTGAGTTGTAGTGGCGGTCGATGAGCAATGTGGCGCCCGGCGGCAAGCGCGGGTACATGCTCATACCATCACTGCCATCGACTTTAATCACCACAAAGCGTTCCCATTGTTCCCGGTCGCCTTCGGTTGCGGATTTCAACTTCTTGAGAAAAGTTTTCTTGAATTTCACAATTTCCTTGACGTCCCTGCTGGTAATTAAGGGTTGGGTAGCGGCGATGACTCCACTGGTCAAGAGAACATTCTGAAACTCGTCATTGCTGGGAGGCAGGATTGAAGCGCGCTTGTTGATCTCGGAGGGGTCGAGGAGGTCAAGGACCGACAGGTGTTGAACCGCGAGGACGCGATCCATGCCTTCAAGGCTGAGGCCGCGCTTGCGGTTGAGGAAGTTCGAGATGTGGGCCTGCTTGAAACCCGTCTGCTGTGCCAGGCGGAGGCCGGTGAGGGCGCCTTCCTCGATGCGCTCCCAAAGCGTATGGCGGAGGTTATCTTGCAGAACTCTGAACTTCATAACAGCCGAAAGCATAGCATGGTTATAGCAATGAGCTAATTCCAATATGTGTTCCATAGCCTATCGGGTATAACGACCTTGACTCCGAAAATTGGGGGCTACACGGTTGCTTTGGCTTATAACTCACTGTTTTCTCCGGAGGAGCGGGTAGCCACGAGCGGTACGGATAATGCAAACCAGGGAGCAACTTCGTAGAATTTCGCCGCAAGCTAAGAGCATCTGCAGTACTTTCCGCAGCGATCGAGCAATTGCTGAGGACTCTGAATTTTAACGGACGGATCAGCGTGGTTGTACAAAACGGGAAGTTCTCAAGTCCGGGCACGAGGAGGGATTTTTCGGCAACGCGAGGCTGGATCAATGCTGGCAGGCAGCACTTCGGCGGAAGTATAAGGCTGAATCGTAAAACGTCGCTTGCGCAGTTCGATTTCCGCTACCAGAGCGGCGATCGAGCGCAGGGCTTTTGCTTCGGGAGAGGTCAACGTTCCGACAAAAGCAAGATCGAGAACAAAACTGCAAGCAAGACCGTACTCTGGAGACGAAAGCGCCGGTGGATTTCGCGGAAGTGCAAAAGAACATTGCAGCGCTGGTACGAAATTCTGCGAACGATATTAGTCAGTCGATCCATTGAACTGGCCAGGATTGGGCAACTGGCTCCGGCGAAGTATCGGTTCGAAGCGGTGGGGTTGTACCCGCCGACAGCAGAGACTTTGGCGAAGCCGGAAATTCGCCGGCTTACACGCTGCTGAGGCGAATGGGTTTGCCGATGGATCCACTAAATTGAGCGCAAGGTCCAATGGTCTCGATTAAAAGCGTAACGAAGCCGGCAACGCGGGCGGCAAGCAAGGCTCGAGCAGATTCTGGTGGCGAAAAAGGAAGGGAATCAACAGCTGGACGGATGCCAGAGTGCAAGCGAAGGCTCGCCTGGGCGACCGCGAAGACGAGGAGGATGCCGTAGAATGAACCGAAGCCACGACACCGTAGCGCGGGTCCGAGCCCCGGGGCTCTCGATTTCGCCGCGGTTGCAAACGAATGGGCGAGGCTACGCGCAGCGCTTGCTGCGGCACAGCCGGGCAAAGGAACTTCCGGGAAAAATCCAGCGGGTAGAAAGGTCCGGGTAACACGACTTAAGATGGGGATCGACGTTACGTGGTTGACGGATCGGATTGGAGTGGGCGGGGGAATCTGGACGCCGGAGAACATGGGGGCGGCATCGCGCGCTGGAATCACGCACATTATCGATATGCAGATTGAGTTTGACGATACGCAGTTGGCGAAGCCTTATGGAATCGCGGTGTGTTGGAATCCGGTGGACGATGATTTCGAGCCGAAGCCCCCTCAAGTTTTCGCTCGAGGAGTGGAGTTTGCGCTGACAGCCTTAAGCAAGGACGGCACGAAGTTATTCGTGCATTGCGCGGCGGGAGTGCACCGGGCTCCGATGATGACGCTGGCTTTGTTGGGCGTGATGGGATGGACGGTCGAGGACGCTATGGAGTTAATTGAGGGGCGTCGGCCGGTGGCAGACTTTGCCGAAGTTTATGTTCGAAGCGTGAAAGCATTCTTGCAGGGACAAGTTTGAGAGTTTAGCTTTCGGGACCTCGGGCTCTCCCGCAGGTCCAAGCGCGCGAGAGACGAGAAACCCGAAGCCATAGAAATGCTTTGCCGGGCCTAAGGGAACTGAAGATCTGCCTAGCGCCGCTCGTCAAATCAACAGGCGGGGCAGATCCGCGCCTGACGGCGCTCAACGAAACCATCGGTGCAAACCCGAGCCAGCCATGCACCCCTCAGCCTCTGGGCTGACGAAGGCTAGCCAACTTCTTCGCTCCAATTCTCAAGCGTCTTCTTCACCAACGCCATATATTGGTCGGCGACGGCGCCGTCGATCAGGCGGTGGTCGTAGCCGAGCGTGAGGTGTACGACCGAGCGGATGGCAATCGAGTCGTTGCCCTCTTTATCGCTGACTACCAGCGGCTGCTTGGTGATGCCGCCGACGCCCAGGATGGCTGAGTTGGGCTGATTGATGATCGGAAGGCCGAAGACCGCGCCGAACTGGCCGGGATTGGTAACCGTGAAGGTTGAGCCTTCGACGTCTTCGGGCTTGAGCTTTTTGCTGCGGGCGCGCTCCCCAAGGTCGGTAATCCCGCGTTGCAGGCCGAGGAAGTTTAGGTCTCCGGCATTCTTAAGGACGGGAACGATGAGACCCCAGTCGAGGGCGACGGCGATCCCCACATTGATGTGGCGATGGTAGCGGATGCTGTCGCCTTCGAGTGAAGCGTTGACGATGGGCCATTGCTGCAGCGCGATGATGGCGGCGCGCACGAAGAACGGCATGAAGGTAAGGCGGACGCCGTGGCGCTGTTCGAATGCATTCTTGTGCTTGGCGCGCAGACTGACGATGCGGGTGAAATCCACCTCATACATGCAGTGGACATGTGCGCTGGTACGGCGGGACTCGATCATACGCTGGGCAATGATTTTGCGCATGTTAGTCATCGGGACGAGGTCGCCAGGATAGGCGGGAGCCGGCCGTGACGCCGCCCGCGGCTCGGAAGACGCGGCTGCTGGCTGCGGAGGCGGCGCCGACGGAGCGGCAGGTGCTGACGCCGGTGCGCGCTCGACGAACGCCATGATGTCCTGCTTGGTGATGCGTCCGCCGAGGCCGGTGCCGGAAACTTGGGAGAGATTGACACCGTGCTCGCGGGCGATCTTGCGGACCAGTGGGGACGAGCGGGCTTCCTCTTCTCCTTCGGCGGGTGATTGCGGAGCGGGTGGAACGCTGGCCGTTTCTGTGGGCGGGGCAGCGGCCGGCTTCTGCTCTTCCTTCTTTTCTGCAGGCGGCGGTGCGGGAGCGGCGGGG
>DATNKA010000629.1:0-15322 GCA_035603655.1 Candidatus Acidiferrales bacterium
AACACCGTATATGGCATCGTGACCGACAACCGCGCCATTATGGCCGCTGCCAAGTACACGAGGGACCCGTTCAAGTTTTTTGCCGGCTACGAATACATCTGGCAGAATAACCCGTCGAACCCGTTGGGCGTTGGCGCCTCGGATCAGGGCGGTTATTTCATGAGCGGGGTCGAAGACAACAATCTCGATTCTGAAAAGCTGGTGAACATCTGGTGGACGGGCGCGAAGTACACCTACCGCGGCAAAACCGATATCACTTTCTCCTGGTATCAACAGCGGCAGAACGACTTCCGTCTCCCGCCGACCTGCTCGCCCTCAGCCGGTTTCCGCAGTTCCTGCGCGGGCACCCTCAACGAGGGGTCGCTCTACGTCGATCATCACTTCACCAAGCGTTTCGACGGTTTTGCCGGAATTGCGTATTCCTACGTGAGCGGCGGTCTGGCCATCGCCATTCCTCATGGCCCCGGCGTTCCCTATAACGACGACAACAACTTTGCTCCGACAGTCGGGGGTCGTTTCACCTTCTGATCGCTTCCGCGGCGGGCTCAGTCGAGAGCCCACATGGGTTGTGGTTCATCAAAACCTTCGCGGCGGGTTCGAATGTGGCCGCCGCAGGGGTTGATTCCTCGCCTGTTGCTTTAGGGTGAAATAATCGTCAGCGGATAGCCTGCGGGAGACTCTTTATCTTCTGCCGGTTGCGGCTCTGGTTAACGTTCGGCGCGGTTCAAGCTTGCACAATCCAACTGTTTGAGCAATCCCGGCTCAGCGACGGGCACTTCGATCTCTGAGGTTATGGGCCAGGACGGACTCCCGTCGACGCGGGTCAGAACCCGGCTTCGCGGAGATCGCTCCAAGCCCGTTCGGGGCCGTTTTCATTGCTGCAGGGGCACCCCTCGCTCAATATCCCAGCCGCTTATTGACAATGTTCTTCAAGGGTTCGCCCTTCTCAAACCTGTCATACTGCTTCAGAAAGAAGTGCATCGCCTGATCCTGCCAGTCGGCCGTGTGGTCCGCGCAGTGCGGCGACAACAAAACATTCTCCAGCTTGTACAGCGGATGCCCCGCCGGTAGCGGTTCGTGCTCAAACACATCTAACCCCGCTCCCTTGATTCGCTTGGCCGTTAGCGCACGGAGCAGTGCCACCTCGTCAATGACCGGCCCACGCCCCACGTTGATCACTACCGCCGTCGGCTTCATCACCGCAAACTCCGCCTCGCTGATCATGTGCCGCGTTTCCTCGGTCAATGGGGCCGTCGCCACAATGTAGTCGCAGAGCGCGATCATCTCCCGCCGGTCCTCCGGCTTGTAGAAGTGATCCACGAGCGGATCAGTCGATCCGGGAACATGCCGCTTCGTCGCAAGCACATGCATGCTCATGGCATGCACGCGGCTCGCGACGGCTCGGCCAATGTCGCCATAGCCCAAAATCCCAACCGTCTGTCCACCTATCTCTTGCACGTCGAACGGCTCCCAGACAGATGCCATCTGGTTGTGAACCATCCGCCGGAAATCCTTCGCGAAATACAAAATCGCTGCCAGCACAAACTCCCCGAGCGACGCGCTGAACACGCCGCGCCCGTTGGTCAGCAGGATTTGACTTTCCACCAGTTCCGGAAACAACAGGTTGTCCAGGCCCGCGGCCCGGGAGTGTACCCAGCGCGCCTTCCCGCAAATCCCAAACAATTCGCGCAGCAACTCCCGCGTCCCCGACCACAGCAAGATCACCGTCGCATCCTTCGCAGCTTGGGCACACGCGGCAGCCTCCATACATACTGTGTGTGGTAGCTCGTTCAGCATGGCGAACTGCGGATCGTCTCCCGACGCAAGCACCAGCACCGGATTCTCTTTTCCCATACCTAATATCCTGCCACGCTCCCGTCCTAAACGGTGGCTGCAAGTGCGAGGACTGCTGCGAGTACCAACCGGAGCGTGTTC
The DNA here is from genome assembly GCA_035603655.1 of Candidatus Acidiferrales bacterium. GTDB lineage: Bacteria > Acidobacteriota > Terriglobia > Terriglobales > Acidobacteriaceae > Sulfotelmatobacter. The sequence goes on from DATNKA010000629.1 coordinate 1,936, forward strand.
CGGGCCCAAAGTCGGCTTCGGGAAAGTGTGCGGCAGTGTTCGGCTAAACTGTTCTTCATGTCAGAACGACTGAAGGACAAAATCGGCATCGTTACTGGTGCGGGTAGTGGAATTGGACGCGCATGCGCAATCGCGGTAACGGCCGGATTTGCCTCCGCCTTAAGGATTTTGTGGCGCTTGCTTTGAACGATCTTCTCTTCCCAAAGTCCCGCCTTGTCAATAATAAGCTGCGCTACCCGCGTGGCGACTTGCCCGCACTTACGTAACAGCGCATGCAGATGCCGATATCCGTAACCCGGTTTCTACCGCGCCAATTTCGACAACTCTTCCCGCAGATCCCGTGATGATCCGCTTGCGGCTCACCACGACAACTGCTGCAGTCAAGCTCCACGAGCCTGCTGGCCCGGCGCTCACTCATGGCGAACCCCTTCATGGCAAACGCTGCCTCCGCCCTTAAGGCGGCAAGCTCCACCCTTTTGCTGGCACGATCGCCTTCAACGCCTCTTTGTCCAGAAGGAGATCAGCCACCGTTGTTTCAGACGGCGGTTCTCGTCTTCCAGACTCTTCAGCCGTTGCGCCTCCCCAGTCCCGCTGCACTTACCCTCCAGCCGTAAAGCGCGCTTCGCTGACACCGTGCTCCCGAGCCAGCACCGCGATCTTTCGGCCCGCCTCGTGTTCCTTCAGAATCCCTACGATCTGTTCCTCGCTAAATCTTCCTCTCTTCATAGCCACGGTCCTCCTTCGTCGCTACCGAGGCGACATGAGATCCCCAATTCTAGCTGGTTGAGTTTTTCGAGGGCAGGTACCGGCACCGGTGAAGCTGAGCCGCCAACCCGTGAAGCTGGGCCGGCCAGCAAAATGAGTCGTGACTACTGAGGTTAAGTAGAAGTGGCGGGTCACTGTCAAGGGCAAATCAAAAGAGCAATTATTCGTCGAGGAAGAACACTTAGGGAGTGGCAAAGCTTAGCATGCCAATAAAGTGGGGAATCTGGCGTGAGAGCTGAAACCAGTGATTTACTGAGAGTCGATTTGTGTGCCACCTTGACTCCCGGGAATTGTCGAGATGACTCTGGTAATTAGCGGTTCGAACGGCGATCTCGATAAAGTCAAGGCTGGGGTAAAGGTATGAAGCGGGTTCTGATTCTAATTCTAGCGGTAACGACCTTTGCTGTGGCACGGGACAAGAAATCAAAGGCTCAGCCGGGACCGTATCTATTCACCAGCAAAGCGTCTGCTCAAACGCTCAAGGTGCTAATCGTCCAAACGAATCTAAATGAAGGGTACACCCTCGATTCCGATAACCAGTTCCAGTTTCGATTCTCGAAGCCAGCACAGATGCCCATCATGAGTGAGCTCTTCGTGGCTTCAAGTGTGTGTACTGGCATGACCACAAAAAAGGTCTGGTCATACAAGCTGACGGAGCTCAATGGCATTACAAACGTAACAGTGCAGCCAGTCTGGGAATATCCTGACGATTACTGCAAAACGCAAACTCAGGAGCTGATATGGAGCCAGCGAGATGAGATTGCAGCTTTTCAAGCAATGCTAGACAAGGCTCGCTGACCGCTCGTCGTACTGGGCGAGGTTGTGCCCTGTCTCTGCAGCAGTTTTGCTCAGACTCCGGCTGCGCGATTTGCACGCAAACGAGGAAAGTCGGTTAAACAGTGAAGTCCATGGCAGCCACGTCGCATCGAAAGCATCTTCACCATTGGTACAAGAGTTTGGCGGGAGGATTTCGATGCGCTTGTGAGGTATGGCGCTGCGAGTTTGCCGCAGGAAGCAAACGGTGTGACTGTGCGGCCGAGCACGGTCGCAAGTATTGCCTAGCTCACCTGGTATCCAAGCCGCAGTGATTTCTCATCCAAGAGAAAATCCCGCCACCGAAGCAGCGGGCTTGTGTTGTCGCAGCGTATCTTACGCCGCTTCCTTCTGCACAGCCTTCAAGTTCACCCACCTTGCCGTTGTGCTGCGGCGATTCCTCTCCGGGCTGAAGCCGACATCGTATGACCCTTTTTATGGATTGAGCCTGGCATGGATGCACGACCGGGCGGAAGCAGGCGATCTCGCCGTCTACAGATGTCCAGTTCTGCGCTGGAAACTGGCAATGCGGAAGCTGACGCTCCTCGCTCCTAGTCGTGGAGAATGACATTTAGAAGGGAACTGTGAACCTGTATTCCGTTCTCGCCATACTCAACGAAGCCTAGCTCTCTGAACCGATTCATGAAAAAACTGACCCGCGACCGCGTTGTGCCGATCATCTCTGCGAGAGTCTCCTGACTGATTTTGGGGATCATAGTCGGCTCGCCTTCCTTGCCGAATCGAGCAAGCAACAGTAGAAGCCGAGCTAATCTCCTCTCGCTGGAATTGAAGAGTTGGTCAACTAAGTCCTCTTCCTGTCGGATGTTCCGTGCCAGCAGATATGTTACGAACATATCCGAGAATTTATGTTCGTTATGGAGCGCACGCATCATCGAATTCTTGACAATGCGGAGAACCTTACAGGCGGTCAAGGCTGTTGCGGACCCCATGCGTAAGGGCTGTCCAGCGAGGCTACCCTCCCCGAAAAACTCGCCGTCGTTCAATATGCCAAGGGTCGCTTCCTTGCCAGACTTGGATACGACGGTGAGTCTAATCTTGCCTTCAAGAATGTAGAAGACTGCGTCAGCCGCGTCCCCCTGCGTGAAGATCGTCTGCTTCTTGGCAAGGGTGAGAACCTGCTTCCCGTCCCCGACAGTCGCAAGGAATTTCCTCGGGTCGAAGTCGCCCCTTTCGGTCGAAACGACGTGTCGCGAGCGGTGCGGCACTTTGTTCCTCGCGATCCTAACCACTTGTTGGCAGTCTACGAAGGCTATTCTACACTTATGTGCGGTAGCGTACAGATGATAAAAGCAGGAACCTAATCACCGCCCCTTGACGCAAGAATCGTGTATGCCCCCACTTATCGGATCAGGAGTGAAACCGAGTGATGACGGAGGGGTCTGAGTATCACGTAAGCGATTCCGAATCTACGCTCCCCCGCGCCGACTCTTGCCCGGGGAGCGATCCTGTTTCCGGCGCTGTGGAGCAGCACCCTTCATGCCGCACCGACAACCGACCATGCTCGGACGGCGCTAGCGTAGGCTTAGGAATTCAACGAGTCAACGTTCTGGTGCTGCTCAATTTACCCCGAGGAGACTAGCGAATGCGACATTGCGTAGGTAGCCAGCGCGATGCGGCTCCGGACGCCTACCTTGCGCATCAATTTTGCCACGTGCGCTTTGACCGTCCGAACTTCAATGCCGAGGGGCGCCCCAATTTGCTTGTTAGACCTGCCGTCCACCAGCATTTCCAAAACCTCTTTTTCGCGCAATGTGAAAGCAGGCCTGCCGCCTAACAAAGGATCTCCGACGACACCGGACGCACGCTCGACAAAAATCGATAGCAACTGGCGGGAAACCCACACCGAGCCTTGACTTACTGCACGGAAGGCACTGATGAACTCTTTCGCAGAAGCGCCCTCATCCACATAACCCTTAGCACCACACGAAAGGGCGGCAAGAACCGTCTCGTCGTGCGTCCCAGAACCTATTGCTATGATCTGTGCGTCCGGATAAAACGCCTTCAGCTTGACTACATCACCAAATGAGTCCTGACCCCGCCGGTTACCAAGCAAGATGATGTCAATGCGGCCGTGGCGATCAAGATCGGAAATAGAAGCATAAATAAATTCGAAATCTGTCTCTGACTCCAGAAGTGCACGGAAACCGACAAGCCTCAATGGGTCGCTATCGACTACGCCAATGCGAATTGCGGGTTTCTGGGATTGTTTTCCTGAGTTCATAAACTCCCTTTCACCGCCGGATTGTGTAATATGTTTCAGGCATCATGCCGCGCTGCCTTTCATCCTCTCGCTACATGCCTATTAATGGGGGTGCCACATCTGCGCATTATGCGACGAAATGGGCATGGGGCGTCCATGCTCTGCCGTGGCGTGCTCGTTCATTGCCCTAGCCGCTTGGGTGCGGCAGTTACCGTTCTCGCTGCTGAACTCCCGTGTTGTGACGCAATGTTTACAAACTGGACACTTGAACGCGCTAAAACCGTGCATCATTTTGACGGTGTAATATCTCATAGCTTCAAGTCTAGTCGCTTATCCCGGTATGAGTCCGAACCAAAGTTACCGTCGTTGCTATTAGTTCGCACTCAGACGCGAGACATCTGAATCTAAGCAGATACCCAAAAGCAATCGATCCGAGGCTTGGGTAGCTCAGAACAATTAGGTTCCCTCACGGAACTTTTACCTCAGACACGGTGGTCGAAACCGCAACACTGACAGCGCCCTTTTGTACAGCAATCATCATTTAATTGAAGTCGTATATCTTGATGCGAGAACGCACATCAATTTCGAAATCATTGGCTTTTCTGTCGTTGCTCGTGGTGCTGGGCTCGGTGGCCATTGCAGTGGACAGGCGTCGAGTGAGTCCATCCATAAGGTGGACGTCAGGGTTGATCGGATCTAGGGAGGCTGGCGGCTCGCTAAAGAAGGCGAAAGTACGGAACCGCTCAGAACATTTGGAAGGAGAGAAGATTTCGAGAGCACCTGAATGAAATGCTCCGGCACTTCTGCCATGCAGAATACGGCCTGCCGAGGCCAGTTCGGAGGCGGGCGACGGCGGTTGCGCTCGTCATCAGCGCGCGCTGGAGCTCAGCCAGCGATGGTTCAGACTTCAGTGAGGTTGCGAGTTGCTGAAATCGACGCAATCGACTTCTTCGAACTTGGAATCCTTGACGATGATGCGGGAACGGAGACCTCGTTGATAGTGATGTAAACGTAACGCGTAATTGCGGCTAAAATTTCAAATCCAGTGTATAAGATGGAAGATCGGTGCCCCTCCGCCGAGACGGATTCTCAGTGGACTTCGGGTGATGATCATCGAGCGGACCTCGAGTACTCAACGATGCAGATAAGTTGGCAGCTGAACGAAATCGCACTACCTGCGGCGGACAAGCGCCCGCATTCGGGATCAAGCGCATCCGCCGCAATAATTATCGAATGATATGCGAAGCGGCGCTTGCCCGTCGAGTGCAAAGCCAGTAAGTCTGGCCTGCGGTTACTCCACCTCGAAATCTGTGGAGCGAGTTTTGCTGATGTTGCCCGCCGTATCAAGAGCTCGTAATTCCACACGATAAGAACCCGGCTCGAGCGAGCCCACCGGCAATTTCAGGCCCAGCGGAACCACCGGATTCCCCGCGTTCACCTTTGCAATTCGCTCGCTCATATGCGCTTTCTGCTGTCCACTCTTGCGTTCTACCACGGTTAGCTCGTATGCGATCTGCGGAGGATTTGGATTCTTCAAGAGTGGTTCGTAGATCTCGGTGTAGATTGCGGCAGTGTCCGTCTTCTTAAAGTGGTTGGAGGCGGATGGTGAAATCTGCAGGCCCTGCACGAGCAGGGGAGTTCTGTCCTCGAGCAGTTGAGTGTCGAGCTCGGTGGAAAGGTCGGATGCGCGGCGAATCGTGTTGCTCAATGCCACTCCGCTGATGCTGAAGTCCTGATCGCGGTAAGGATCGATCGCGAGAGGGGCTTCGAGTTTGCCGAAGCTTTCGTTGCCGGAGCTAAAGACGACTTTCAGCTGGTACTGACCGGACGCGATCCCGAACTGATTCTCGTAGTGATACGGCTGTTTCTGAAACTCTTCCACTTCTTTTTTGCCGTCAAGATCGAGGGTTGCCGTGTCGCTGAAGCGGGCCGCAATCGAATTATCTGGCCTGTAGGCAATGCCCAGTATGTTCAGGGAGGCGTGCTGTTTACCTTTGACCTTCTCGAACTTAAGCGCGGAGGCTGGAATCTCGACAGCAAGATGGATCTGAGCCGTGTTAGACGAGGTGTAAAAGAAAGGAGCCTCCATCGACGCAGCGACGTTACCCTTCATCTCGCCGCTGGCGCGAGTCTCTAAATCTTTCTCGGTGGGATTGCCGGCAAGGAGATCCGTTGGCCTGATGTCGCAGTAGCCGCTACGGGCGCGGACCGCCGTGCCTCCACGCTCTACTTTCACCTTCAGGCTGTGGCAGCTTCCTTCAGTGGAAACTGCGGGCTTGTAACCGAGAAGGTAGTACTGATTTTGGTCCTTTGCGATTTTCTCGAGACCGCCCAGCAAATCATTGGTATTGAGGATAACGAATCCTCCGGTGCCATCGGCGAGTTGATAAAGAACCTGCTGGTTGTCAGAGGCGCTGGGAGGAAATTGCGGAACGATCTGACGCGGCTGCACATACGGATTATAGAGGCCGGAATTGTTATATCGGGCGCTGCTGGGAGCACTACCAGTCGTGCCGCCGCCGGATTTGCCGCCGCCAGTGCCACCGCCTCCAGTTCCACCGCCACCTTTACCACCTCCGCCAGTACCACCGCCTCCGCCACCCGTACCCCCACCACCTGTGCCACCTCCGCCATGGCCGCCTCCGCCGCCACTACCACCGCCTCCGCCATGTTGCGCCGGCAGGGCGGCTGGTTCAGCAAAAGCAGCGAGCAGAAGCGCGGGGCGGTCGGTGCCATTACTCGAATAGTGGAACGCTGCCGGTACCAACGATGCCGACGCGGAATGTATCGCAGGCCGCTCCAGACGGCCATGTGGCGCCGCCAGCACCGGGGTCACCAAACCGCGAACATCAATGGGATAGATGGCAACGTTCGATTTATTGCAGGTGTCGATGACTGCGGTCAGTTCCGACTGGTATTCCTGATTCATACCGAAACCAGCAGTCAACATGACCAGCGTTTTGCGTCCCGGCACATTGGACATGCCCTTGGCCAAGTCGCGAAGGGCAAGCAGCGCAGTGTGGACGCCGAAATCAGCTTCGGCATTTCCTAGAGAGGGCACGATCGGGGGTGACCCGAGTGATGCAACCATCACCGGCGGCTGCGCGTTAGGTGCAACTGCAGATCCTTTTATCCCGCTTACGACTTGCTTCAACCGGCTCGCATCGGCTGTAAAGTTTTGAGTGATGCGGACGGTTCCACCGAACTCGGCAATCGCTATCAGGCGGTCGGGAGCAGCATTGGCATCGATAAACTTTGTCGCCGCAATCCTGGCTTGGGCTTGATCTCCCATGTCCATGGTGGAGTTGTCAAAAAACAGAACCATATAGCGCGGCTTGGCATTCTTGGAACCAGTGCTTTCCTCAAAGGAGAAACTCGTTATGGATTGTTCTTTGCCATCTTCCCAAACTTTAAAGTCCTTCTGAACCAGGTCGCGTATGTAATTGCCTTTCTTATCGGTTACGACGGTATCGACGAGAACCAAGCGGGACTCCGCGTGGATCGTGGCCGAATCGTCCGCGGCAGGCGGCGTTGACTGAGCATATGCGATGGTATTTTGCGGGCCTGGCTGGAGGTACATCCAGCAACTCAGCAGGCAGATTGCGGCTATTAGAGAAACCAACCGGCGGTCGCGCATAGGTCACCTTCCACAGACTTGATCAGCGAATCTCGACGCTTCCATTTTCCGCAGACATCGACTGGCCTTCCGAGTCCCTTACCACCAGTCGGACAAGATAGCTCCCCGGCTTTACGTCAAAGCTGGTCTTGAGCGTAATGCCCGAATCGAGCTTGTGTTCCAGAGTCTGGTCTTTCCAATGCATGATAACGGTCTTCTCCGTCGCTTGAAGGAAATTACCGTTGCGATTGAACAGAGCCGACACACAGGTCAGAACATTGCTGTTTCGGCCGTCGGCTTTGCGAAAGTGCAGATGCTGAACGTCGACGTGCGCCAGAACGACAAGCTGGGCATTATCTTCGCTGGCTTTGAAAAACTGCGTGTGGAGCTTGATGGGAAGATTGTGCAACTCTTCCTGGGAATACATGGCATCTTCGATTTCCCGTTTGGCTTCCTCATTCGGGTCGGCGAAATGCTTCGGCGCGTAATAGCCGCGGCGAGCCTGCAATGTCAGCTTTTGCGGGCTCTTGAGCGTGACCTTCAGGGTGTGATAGCTGCCATCAACTTTCAGGTTTTGCGGAGTGAAGGCGAGCACATAGGAATATTCCGGGGCCTGAGCAACGCGGCGGAAGCCTTCGTCAAAGTCGTTATTGTTGTGAAAGAAAACCCCGCCGGTTCCATCCGCCAAAACGGAGAGAAGGTCGCCTTGCGCGGATGCGGCTGCCGTCTCGATCAAAGCTTTAGGGCCGGCCACTACCGGGGCTAGCGAGTCAGGGCGACTGATGTCTCCGAATGGCATGATGACGTACAAGCCGCGAGCATCCAGCGCATTGATGACGACTTGCGAACGCACTGCGCGATCGATGAGTTCCGTGTATTCGTATTCCATTGCGGGAGCGATAAAACCTGGGGAGACAAGGAGCACGCTTCGCTGGCCGGGCATTCTGGAAACGATGCCTACCACCGCCTTAACAACGCCGAGAGAAATACCGCTTTCGTGCTCCCCGGTTTGCAATGCTTCCATACTCGTGGTGTTTACAACCTGAGCAGGATTGATCAATGGTAAGCCCGTACGGGGGTCTTTGGGTAAGCAGGCTGTTGCCTCCAGGATGGCGACATCGGTCGCATGAGGATCATGCCGGTTGACGATCAGATCGGCCTGGTAGTAGCTGATGGTAGGACAATCATTTGGAGAGGCGCTAAAGATTCCACGTGGCTGCAGGCGAAGTAAAGTTTCATGCAACTTGGCATGGTCGTCAGTGAAGTCGAGATTGGTTTGACCCGATGTAGAGAAGATAGCTGCTCGATCGGTCGGTCGCAAAGTGGCCAAGTGGCGCTCCGCAGCCTGCCGTACCCGGGCAAGGTCCCCGAATTGCAGATGCACGTCGTCGAACAAATAAGCCACAAAACGCTCGGGAATGACCGGTGGCGTTCCGGAACTGGAAGCTTGTTGGCCGGGAGTCTCTTCTGATACTTGGCGCGCCTTAGCCGTGAGGTCTCCGGGCTGCTCGAGTTCGAACTGGGTGATTATTTGCGGCTTACCCTTATCGAAAACCTGGAAATCTTCCTTGTGAAGGGTTCCGATGGCATGACCCTGCCCGTCGCGCACTACGGCGCGAACCACCACCAGTTTGACATTCACCTTGAACGTGCTGGGTTCGTCGCGAGAAGTGAGTTCTGCTGAACTCTGCTGGTTTACAGCCTGCACTGCAGGGCTTGGGGTCGAAGCCTGCGCGGGAGCACTTTGGGTGCGCGCGAAGGTAGAGCCGAGGAAAAGCCATATGACACACAGAAAACCAGGGAAAAATCTGTGGGCCGCGAGGTGTTGGGACGCATCTCGGGGTTTGGGAGAATGGTTGACTTCTGAGAAACTCTTCATAAGACACCAGCAATCGGGGGGAAGCAGAGGTCGTTGGTCCAAAGAGCCTCTGCGAGTTGGATTGCCTTCCGTCTAACGAGTGCTGGCGCACAGTGTACACCCGTAGCCCCCACTTTCCTACCGCTAACCGTTGGAATTGGGCGTCGCAGGGATGATTTGGCCGCAACCCATGCTAGCTTGGCAGTGATGAAAGTCGATCGGTCTAGTATTCAGCGGATCAGCATATTAATTCAGCATATTAATAAGGATAAGGCCCATCGATCACACCCGATAATTTCGCCATCGATCCGAATTTTCGCCCCGGTTACGCGCAGAACTGGCAGCTACAGAGGGATTTGCCCGGCGCGCTGCTGCTAACTGCGACGTATCCCGGCACTAAAGGAACGCACGGCGTGCAGGAATTTCTGCCGAATACTTACCCGGTTGGAGCAGTGAATCCTTGCCCGACGTGTCCCACCGGATTTGCCTTTCTCACCTCGAACGGCGATTCCACCCGAGAGGCTGGACAAATTCAGTTGCGGCGACGCCTGCACAACGGTCTGACTGGCACTCGGAAGAATCGGGACGTATCAAACGTCATTCGTCATTCCGAACTTGAACAAAGAGGAGAAGAGAATCCCAATCAGTTCCGTCGTGCTGAGCAGCCAGCGCATCGACCTCAAGAATGCGCTCTACAACGCCGCCACAGAAAAGGACCGAAACAAAGACGAAGCTGTCAACCCGCTGGTACAAAACAGACAAAAGTTAATTCCCAGCGTAACGCGCGTGTTCCGTAAGAGCCACGAGATGTATGTCTACCTGCAGGCATACGAGCAGGGTGCAGCGAGCGTCCAGCCATTGGTCGCGTTCGTGAGTTTCTATTGTGCGCAAACCAAGGTGTTCGAAACACAACCAAAGGAAGTGGCCGACGTATGGAATAACCGCGTGAAAACCGTGCCCATCAGCATCAGTCTCGTAAACGTCAGAGGAAGCACACGGTTTGACGGGTTAAATCCGCAGCCGGTATCAACACGGCGTCGTGGTCAAAGGGGATCCAAGCGGTCGCGACTTCGCCGGTAACTCTCAGTTGTGCAAATGCCACGATCAGCCAACTTCAGCGCCGTTACCGCCTCTGCCTTTTGCCATAACCAGTCCGAGCCCACGCTGGGTATTGACCGCTTTCTGCCACGCAACCACCTGCGAAGAGCTGCGCCTGCGCAACACGGCCATCGTCTTGCCATCTAGAACCAGCGGAATCCGTTAGACGCAAGTGAACTTCGCGACCTGGTGACCCGGCGAGCTATCGTGAGATTGCATCCAGAGATTTGTTGTTCCCTTTTCTTTGTTCCTACGAGATCGCGAGATCCGCTCTTCTGGTCAGCCTGACGCGCGGCTTGACTATCCTGCCGATCTGCGAGAAGCTGTCGCCACTTGGGGATGCTGTTACGCGGTAGCCGGCTGGTGGGGGAGGCGGACGTGGGATCGGCAATCTCTTCACTTATTGTGGCAGCGGACCAGGGGGACAAACCCGCCGCGGAAGCATTGTTTGCTGCACTTTATTCTGAGTTGCATCGCCTCGCCAAACGTGAACTCGCACGCCGCGGCTTGCAGGCGAGCCTGGGCGCCACAACCCTACTGCACGAAGCGTACCTGGACATGGCTGGGCGCGACGGCCCGTCGTTTCCCGACCGAGCGCGCTTCATGGGGTATGCGGCTCGAGTGATGCGAGGACTGATCATCGACCATGCCCGAGAACGGCACGCCCAGAAGCACGGCGGCCTATTCGAGATTACTTCGCTGGGCACCGAGGCGATGGAGAACGCGGTGGATCACCGAGAGCTTGTCCGAATCAGCGAAACCTTAGACGAGCTTGGCAAAGTGGAGCCCACCCTGGCCGAGATCGTCGACTTGAAATTCTTCTGCGGCTTCACCTTCGGGGAAATCGGCGCCCTGAAGGGCATCTCCGAACGTACGGCGCAGCGGCAATGGGAGAGGGCGCGTATCTATCTCCACAGAAAGATCGCGATGAATCTGGAGGCCTGAGTGCGCACTTTTAGTCCGCAGGGCTGGCGGGAAGTGAGTCCATACCTCGACCAGGTGATGTCACTCCCGGAAGATGAGCGTGCACCCTGGCTGGAATTGTTTCGAGCTGAGAGACCCGACCTGGCCGATCTCCTGCAAGACCTATTGGAAGAGCACCGCGTTCTGGCACAAAAGCAATTTTTGGAACGCTCTCCGGTTTCGGGCACGGCTGAGTCATCTTTGACTGGCCAGAAGATCGGGGCGTACACGCTGTTATCGCCCATCGGACAGGGGGGCATGGGCAGCGTTTGGCTAGCCGAACGCAGCGACGGCCGATTCGACCGGCGCGTGGCCGTCAAGTTCCTGAATTTCTCCGTGGCGGCGACCGGCGGGGTTCAGCGATTTAAACGCGAGGGCAGGATTCTCGGCCAATTGACCCATCCCCACATTGCGGAGTTGATCGATGCCGGGGTAACTGCGAAGGAAGAGCCTTATCTGGTTCTGGAGAACGTCGCCGGGAAGCATATTGACGAGTATTGTGACCACCATCAATTGCACGTCGATGCACGCATCCGACTATTCCTCGATGTCCTCAGCGCCGTGGCCCACGCCCATGCCAATCTGGTTGTGCACCGTGACCTCAAACCATCCAACGTCCTGGTAAGAAACGACGGAGAAGTCAAGCTGTTGGACTTTGGGATTGCCAAGCTGTTGGCCGAGGGAGCTGACGCGGATAAAGCGACGCAGCTGACGGTTGAAGGCAGCGGGCCCCTGACCCCCCAGTTCGCCGCCCCGGAACAAATCACCGGGGGCGCAGTAACGACCGCCACGGACGTTTACACCCTAGGCGTGCTGCTCTACATTCTTCTGACTGGACAACACCCCGCGGGAGCCGAGCCGCACTCCCCAGCGGAGCTGGTGAAAGCCATCGTGGAAACCGAGCCGCCGCTCGCCTCCGAGACCGCTGCCTCGGCTGCCAGCAAGCAGCAGACGGAAAAACGCGGTACAAACTTCGAAAAACTCAGCCGTCAGCTTCGCGGGGATGTGGATACCATTCTTGCCAAGGCTCTGAAGAAAGCCCCCGCAGAGCGCTACGGTTCGGTGACGGCTCTTGCAGATGACCTGCGGCGATATCTCAACCATGAACCCATCAGCGCTCGGCCGGACACCCTCGCGTATCGCGTCGGGAAGTTCGTGTACCGGAACCGTGTTGTAGCCACGCTGGCGACCGTGGCATTCGCTGCAATCCTGGCTGGCGCGGGGGCTGCCATATATCAGGCAAGAATCGCCGAGCGGCGTTTTCAGGACGTCCGCAAGCTGGCTCACACATTTGTTTTCGATCTCCATGACGAAGTCGCCAAGCTGGACGGGTCCACGAAAGCACGCGAAATGATGGTCCAGACCGGGCTTCAATATCTGGATAACCTGGCGAAGAACGCGGGCGGCGACCTGGAGCTGCAAAAAGAAATCGCAGCGGGCTATATGAAGGTCGGCGATGCACAGGGCTACCCCACTCAACCCAACTTGGGCCGCATGGCGGATGCGATGACGAGCTACCGCAAAGCTGGCGACATTTACGAGCGGATCGCCAGGAAGAATGGCGCCTATCTGCCGGATTTAGCAGCCTATTATCGCAGCTACGCCGGACTGTTCCGTTTCAGTAATCAGCCGCAGCGGGCAAAGGAGTTATACGAGCAGGCGATTCAGACATTCGATCGCCTTCGCGCTCACCAGCAGCTCGACCCAGAACAGGAGAATATCTATACCAGGGCGTGGTGTGGCGTGGGTGACATCGATGAAGAAACGGACAAGTACCAGCAGGCCTGGACCGAGTTCGGGCATTGCAGCGAACTGGCGCACGCTCAACTGAAGCGAAAACGAGATCAGCAGTCACTGAATATGGTCGCGCAGTCGGCGGAGCGCGTCGGCACCGCAGCCCAGGAGCTAGGTCACCTTCGGGAAGCGCTTCAGGCGTTCGACGAAGAGGAAACCGCCGTACGGGAACTTCTCGCCGCAGAGCCTTTGAATCCGAAATTTCAGCGAAATCTGGCGCTCATGTACCAGTTCCGCGGCCGCGTTTACTTCAGTGACG
>DATNKA010000630.1:0-7687 GCA_035603655.1 Candidatus Acidiferrales bacterium
CAACCAGAACCGCCGACGGCCCATGCGCCATAGCCGACGGGAGTAATGTGCAAGTCGGAGTTGCCAAGCTTGCGAGTTTGCATTTCAATCTCCTTAGAGCTGGTTAGATTATAAGGAAGGAAAATCCGTTGCAAGAATGAAAGCCATGAAAGTGGATGCTATCCGCATGTATTGCCTGGACTTTCCAGAGGCCAAAGAGAACCTGCAGTGGGGCGATGAGCTCTGCTTTAAAGTTGGCGGAAAGATCTTCGTGATGCTCGGGCTGGACAATCCCCGGCTGTGTTTCAAATGCACGCCGGAGGCTTTTGCTCAATTGCTCGAGCGCGAGGACGTTCGTCCAGCGCCTTATGTTGGACGTTACAAATGGGTGATGCTCGACCGATTGGATGCGCTGGGGTGGGATGAGCTGCAGGAATTGATTCGGACCTCGTATGAGATGGTGGCAGCGAAAGTCACCGGGAAAAAGGGAAGAAAAAAGACGCAAAGTTTAACTAAGCGTAAACCTCCGACGAAGATCAGAAGAGTCTGAGATTTGGTTCTGAATAGAGCTGGCGGGAAGACTGCCCCCAGCACCGGACCTCGGTGATTTGACTATGCTTGCTGCCGTCGGCTAGCCTCAAGAGTCCGCCCATTCCTGGACAATCTTCGACTGAATGTTATTCCGGCACAAATCATTGATTTTGCTGCTGATGGCGGCTGTTGCAGCGTGCGGAGAGCAGCATTCTTTCGCCTCGACCGAGCCGGTACATGCGCAGCATGGCATCGTGGTCAGCGTGCACGAGCTGGCCTCGCAAGCCGGGGTGGAGATTATGCAAGCTGGCGGTAACGCGGTGGATGCTGCCGTGGCTACCGGATTCGCGTTGGCGGTGGTGCATCCGCCGGCGGGAAATATCGGTGGCGGTGGATTTATGCTGATCCGCATGGCCGACGGCAAAGCGCATTTTATTGACTATCGCGAAAAAGCTCCGGCTGCGGCTACGCGCGATATGTATCTGGATGGGCAGGGCAATGTGATTGAAGGTGCCAGCGAGTACGGGTACAAGGCGATCGGCGTGCCGGGATCGGTTGCGGGCTTGGTTTACGCCGAGCAGAAATATGGCAAGCTGACGCTGCAGAAGGTGATGGCTCAGGCGATACGGCTGGCGCGCGAGGGTTATGAGTTGAGCTGGGGCCAGGCGCGAGATCTGCACGATAAATATTTGAGCCAGTTCCCCGAGTCGCGTCGAATTTTTCAGCGGGATGGGAATTACTACAGGTCGGGCGAGATTTTCCGCCAACCCGACTTGGCGAGGACGTTGGAGCGGATTGCGGCGAAGCCCGATGATTTTTATCATGGCGCGCTGGCGCGGGAACTGGCGGCTGCGGTGCAGAAGGGCGGCGGGCTGATCACCGCGGACGATTTGGCGCATTATGAGGTTAAGGAACGTGAGCCGATTCGCGGGACGTATCGGGGATACGAAATCATAAGCGCGCCACCGCCGTCGTCGGGCGGGACCGTGCTGGTCGAATCGCTGAATATTCTGGAAGGATACGACCTGGCCAAGCTGGGTAACCGATCAGCGGAATCCATTCACTTCACCGCGGAGGCATTCCGGCGGGCATTCTTCGATCGGGCGGAATTCCTGGGGGATCCCGACTTTGCGAAGATTCCTGTGGCTCAACTCGTCGACAAGAAATATGGTGCGGCCTGGCGGGATTCGATTGACGACTCAAACGCAACCTCCAGCAAGGATTTGAAGCGGCCTGCAATCTTCAGCGAACTGGAGCAATATGCCGCTGCGCATCCTCAGCCTGTGGCCAATCACGAGTCTCCGCACACCACGCATTATTCTGTAGTGGACGCGGCGGGAAACGCAGTGTCGGTCACGACGACGATCAACGATTGGTTCGGATCGCGGGTGACGGCTGAGGGTTTGGGCTTTTTGATGAACGACGAGATGGATGACTTCTCCGCAAAACCGGGCGTGCCCAATGCCGATGGATTGATTCAAGGAGCGGCGAACGCCATCGGGCCAGGAAAACGTCCGCTCTCTTCCATGACGCCGACCATGGTCGTGCATGAGGGAAAAACCGTTCTGGTGCTGGGTTCGCCCGGGAGTTCGAAGATTATTACCACAGTGGCCAACGTCTTGATGGGAGTACTGGATTACGGAATGAATATCCAGGAGGCGGTTAACGCTCCGCGCTTTCATAATCAATGGTTGCCCGACGTGTTGAACGTTGAGCAGTGGTTCTCGCCGGACACCGTGCAACGACTGCAAAAGAAGGGATACAACGTGCAGTTTGGCTTGCACGAAGGCGGGGGGTCTCCCTACTGGAGCGATGCGGAGTGTATTGCCATCGATCCGAAGACCGGCGACCGCCTCGGTGCCAGCGATTACAGGAACAACGGCAGGGCAGTTGGATATTAGAAACCATGGCTGATTGTTGATTTGAATCGATCGTGCTGGCTTTTGCGTTTCAATCGGCAACCAGCAATTCTTCATTAAGGACCAGGCATGTTGAAAGCGGTATCAACCTATGTGTACGTAAAGGAACGTCTGCATCCGGGAATTCTGGATGGACTGGCTCGCAGCGGAGTGCAGGCGATCGAGATTTTCGCGGCACGGCAGCACATCGACTATGCCAACCGCAAGGCTCATGTCAAGGAGATTGCGGAGTGGTTTCGCGGCAGTGGGGTGCCGCTGAATTCGGTGCACTCGCCGCTTTATGCCGACTACGAGTGGGGCCGTGCGGGAGCGCCGCCGTTGAATCTCGCGTCAACAGACCGGGCCGGGTTGGTGCAGGCGATGGATGAAGTGAAACGGGCGCTCGAAATTGCGGAACAGATTCCGTTCCGTTTTCTGGTGCAGCATCTTGGACTGCCTAATGAGAGTTTCAGTGAGAAGAAGTTTGAATCGGCGATGACCTCGATCGAGCACTTGCGCGCGTTTGCCAAGCCGCTGGGGGTGCGCATTCTGCTGGAAAATATTCCGAATGAACTTTCCACTCCGCATCGATTGATAGAAATGATTCGTGCTGCCCACTTTGACGACGTGGGCATTTGCTTTGATTTCGGACACGCCCACATGATGGGCTCCATCAGCGAGGCTTTCGAGATCCTGAAAAGGCTGGTGTGCTCGACCCACGTTCACGACAACGCCAAACTCCAGGATTCGCATCTGTGGCCGGGAGAGGGAACGATCGACTGGAAGGAAGCGATGGAATTGTTGCGCTCGGCGCCGCAAACGCCGCCTTTGATGCTGGAACTCGGGGAAAACGAGAAAGTAAATCCTCTGGAAAAGTTGAGGAACGCGTTCGACAAACTGGAAACGGCATAACAGCGTTTCATCTTTGAGAGCGCGGAGAGCTCTGAGGAAATAGGGCCAACGCATTTATTGAATCGGCGGGCCAGCCGTGCTCGGCGAAATGGACCTCTTAAACTATGTCATCGCCTGTAACGACGATTGCGGAAATTGGGAAGCACGAAGGACAGCAGGTAACGCTGCGGGGCTGGCTTTATAACTTGCGCGAGAGCGGAAAGCTGTTGTTTCCTCAATTTCGCGACGGCTCGGGGTTGTTTCAAGGCGTGGTGCCGAAGAACGCAGTCACGCCGGAAGTGTTTGAGGCGGTCAAGACCCTGACCCAGGAATCCAGCGTGATCGTCGAAGGCAAAGTCCGCGCCGATAAGCGCGCCGCGGGTGGTTACGAACTGGACGTCATGAACGTGAACGTGCTGCAGCGTGTTCCCGAGTCAGACCCTTATCCGATTACTCCGAAGGAGCACGGCACCGAGTTCTTAATGGAGCATCGGCATCTGTGGGTGCGGTCGCAGCGACAGGCATCGATTCTGCGGGTGCGGGCGGAGATTATAAAAGCGGTGCGCGATTTCTTTGACGAGCACGGCTTTACGCTCACTGATCCGCCTATTCTGACTCCGGCGGCTTGTGAAGGCACGAGCACACTTTTCCCGGTCGATTATTTTGACGAACAGGCTTACCTTACGCAGTCTGGCCAGCTTTACATTGAGGCGACAGCGATGGCCTTGGGCAAAGTGTATTCGTTCGGTCCAACATTTCGCGCAGAAAAATCAAAGACCAGGCGTCATCTTACAGAGTTCTGGATGGTCGAACCGGAAGTTGCTTATGCCGACCTCGACGATCTGATGGATCTGGCGGAGGGACTGATCAGCTTTATCGTGAAGCGGTGCCTGGAGCGGAGGCGTGCGGATCTGCTGGCGATTGGCCGGGATATCTCTAGGCTCGAAAAGATCGAAGCGCCGTTTCCCCGGATCAGTTACGACGATGCCGTAAAGAGTTTGCAGGAAGGCCACGCCCAAGGGGCGCTGGAAGCGCGATTTGAATGGGGTGGGGATCTGGGGTCACCCGACGAGACTTATCTTTCCGCGCAATTCGATCGGCCAGTCATGGTGCATCGTTATCCGGCGAAGGTCAAAGCTTTTTACATGGAACCGGATCCGAAACGTCCGGAGTTAGCTTTGTGTGTGGATGTGCTGGCGCCGGAAGGTTACGGCGAGATCATTGGCGGTTCGCAGCGTATGTCATCGCATGAGCTGCTTGTGAAGCGCATCCGCGAACACGGGTTGCCGGAGGAGGCATTCAAGTGGTATCTGGATTTGCGCAAGTACGGCAGCGTGCCTCACGGCGGCTTCGGCATGGGCATTGAACGGGCTGTGGCCTGGATCTGCGGCCTCGACCATGTGCGAGAAACAATTCCGTTCCCGCGCATGCTGCACCGATTGTATCCGTGACGTATTCCACTAGCTCTATGATGACCAACATCAGCACCACCAGTATTGCTCCCAAGAAGATACGTGTAATCGGCGTACCGCTCGATCTGGGCCAGTCTCGGCGCGGCGTCGATATGGGCCCTTCGGCGGTCAGAGTGGCGGGGCTGGAAGCGCGCCTCGAGGCATTGGGACATGAAGTCGAAGACGGCGGTAACGTTCCGGTGGCCATTCCGGAGCAGAAAAAAGAAGGCGACACCCACGCGAAGTATTTGAAGGAAATCACCGCCACCTGCACAAAGCACGCGGAGCTGGTGATTAAGACCCTTGAAGCGGGGAAGATTCCTCTGGCGCTTGGCGGGGATCACTCGATGGCCGCCGGAACTATGTCGGGCGTCGCCGAATTTTACCGCCGGCAAAACCATCGAGTCGGCCTCATCTGGATCGACGCGCATACCGACATCAATACGCCCGAGAGTTCGCCCAGCGGGAATGTGCATGGGATGCCTCTGGCCGCGCTGATGGGGCTTGGTCCGGCGGAGTTGTCGAACATCTTCGATTTTTCTCCCAAAGTTAAGGCGGAGAACTGTGTGCTCGTGGGCGTGCGAGACATTGATGCTATTGAAAAGGAAAATGTCCGGCGCGCCGGCATCGGTGTATTTACCATGCGCGACATCGACGAGCGCGGCATGCGCACGGTGATGGAAGAAGCGCTGCGCATGGCCGGACGGGGCACCGCTGGCTATCACATCTCGCTTGACATGGATTGGATCGATCCCGAGGACGCACCCGGGGTAGGCACTCCAGTGCGCGGCGGCGCGACGTATCGCGAGGCGCATCTTGCCATGGAAATCATTGCCGACCACGGACGCATGCTAAGTTTGGAGATCGTCGAAGTGAATCCCGTCATCGACGAGCACAACCAGACGGCCGACCTGGCGGTGGAGTTGGCGCTTTCGGCGTTTGGGAAAAAAATTCTGTAACAGATTATGAAAAAGCTTCGGGTCGGTATTCTTTTTGGCGGTCGGAGTGGAGAACATGAGGTTTCGCTGCTCTCGGCTGCGTCGGTGCTGCACGCCATCGACAGAGACAAATATGAGGTCGTTCCCATCGGCATTACGAAGGATGGGCGATGGCTGACTGCCGGCGATGCCGAGGACCTGCTGCAAGGCAAGCTGGTCGTGGAGTCACGCCATTTGCGTGCCGGGGATCCGGAAACTACGCAGCCTGCCGCGGTGCTGGCTCGGGGAGAATCGGTTGTAGTTCCCCCGGAACCGGTGCGTCGGCAAAGTGGGCTGGTGCCGTTTCAGACGGATGCGCTCCTCACGCGGCGCGCCAGTGATCGCGCCATCAACGTAGATGTCATCTTTCCCGTATTGCACGGCACCTTCGGAGAGGACGGAACCATCCAGGGCTTGCTCGAACTCGCTGACATGGCTTATGTGGGCGCGGGGGTTCTGGGTTCAGCCGCGGGAATGGACAAAGACATTATGAAGTCTTTGTTTATCGCCGCGGGAATACCGATCGTGAAGCATGTCACGATTCTGCGGAGCGCGTGGAAGAAGGATCCGAGGAAGGTTCAGAAATTCGTGGAGAGCAAGCTCAGGTATCCAGTCTTTGTGAAGCCCGCGAATTTAGGATCCTCGGTCGGGATCAGCAAGGCGCACGATCGCAAGGAAATCGGTCCCGCGATGGAGGAAGCGGCGAGGTTCGATCGCAAGATTGTTATCGAGCAAGGCGTAGGTGGGAAGAAAAATAAGGCGCGCGAGATCGAATGTTCGGTGCTGGGCAATGATGAGCCATTAGCCTCTGTGCCGGGAGAAATTGTTCCCGTGAAAGAGTTTTACGACTACAACGCGAAGTATCTCGACGAAGGCTCAGAGCTGATCATTCCGGCGAAGCTCACCAAGGCGGAAACGAAAAAAGTTCAAGAACTGGCCGTGCGCTCCTTCAAAGCGGTCGATTGCTCCGGTTTGGCGCGCGTAGATTTTCTGATGGATGCGCAAACGCGCAGGATTTATCTGAATGAGATTAATACGATGCCGGGATTCACGGCGATCAGCATGTATCCCAAGCTGTGGGCCGCTTCGGGTCTCGATTATTCGGACCTGATCGACCGGCTGATCCAGTTAGGACTGGAGCGGCACGAAGACAAGAAGAGGAATCAGTACAACCGGTAAGCAGCCGATGCTCGGTCGTAGGATGAAAATCGACTCGCACTTCAGGGCGTGGTCACTACTGGCATTTCGATAAAACTTGCTTGGCCGGGCCCGTGATAGACGCGCTGTGTCGCCCTCCGGTAATCGTCTGGCTTCGCCCAGAAGATGTTAGGAACGAACGTTTGTGGATTGCGATCGTACAGCGGAAACCAGCTGGACTGAATCTGCACCATAACGCGGTGCCCGGGCAGGAACACGTGGTTCGCCGTGGGCAGATTGAAGCGGTAGAGCAAGGGCTGCCCTGAGGCGATGGGCTTTGCAGATTCCAGGCTTTCGCGATAACGGCCGCGGAAGATGTCGGCGGAAATCATGAGTTGGTAGCCACCCATGGCAGCGTCCCCTGCCACTTCGTCGGGATAGACGTCGATCACCTTGACCACCCAATCGGAATCCGTGCCGCTGGTTGAAGCTACAAGGTTCGCTGCCGGCTGTCCGCTAATCTTCAGCGGGGCGGTCAGCACATCTGAAGTAAACACCAATACATCGGGGCGTCCGGAAGATTCGCGCTGATCGTCGACCAGCCATTGCGGCCATGTGAGGCCGTTGCCGTATCCAATCGGCTGACTGGGCCGCGCGCGGAAGGGCACAGGCTTGGCCGGATCAGAAACGTATTCGTCGAATGCTTGGTCATTAGATTTTGGTTCCGCGAAGCTTAGTTTTAGACCGGCACCGAGATAGAGCGGAGTCGGGTTAAGCTTGCATCCGGTCGCGCAGCCTGCAGGCCACGTTGGCAGGCGGCGCC
>DATNKA010000631.1:0-9478 GCA_035603655.1 Candidatus Acidiferrales bacterium
ATGCCGGCAGAATGCGTCTTCCAGCCAGACGATTCAAAACGCGGGACAGCCTACGCGCGGCGAGCGAGCGGTGGGTGCGCTGGGGCAGCATCATAACCCGCCGGCCCTGGACAGCTCTGCTGATTGCCGGGACTCCGCTACTGATCCTTGCATTCCAGGCGCGGAGAATCTCTCCCGGGCTTCCGGACCATGGCTCGTTCCCGGACGCAGCCAAGTCGGTGCAAGCACTGCACACGCTTCAAGGCATGGGGCGGTCGGGTATTGTGCAGTCCCTCCGTGTGGTGCTGGAGTTGCCGCCGCAGTCTCCGCCGCTCTCGCCGGATGGCTGGCTTGCCGTCGGTCGCTTGACGAAGCGCTTCCAGAGCGACCCTAGAGCGGAAGAGGTCTTATCTCTCCCGACCCTCACGGGAATGTCTGACACTGCGGATGCTGTCGACGATGTGCCCGAGTCAATCCGCAAGAGTTTTCTTCGCAGCGATGGCCAAGCTACCTTGATTGAGTTGCTGCCCACCGCCACTCTTTCACCCAACGAACAGATACGATGGGTACGTGAGGTGCGTTCCTCCGATGTCGCGGCGATAACCGGCGTGCCCGGCGCTGTGCTGCTCGTCGGCGGCGTTCCCGCACTCGACGCAGATTATGACTCGGTAGTAAAGGAGCGGTTGCCGAGGGTCATCCTTGGCGTCGTATTGGGGAGCTTGCTGGCGCTTCTGATCGGGTTACGTTCTCTGTTTGCGGCTGTCAAAGCAATTCTGCTCAATCTGCTCTCGGTTGGCGCTTCATTCGGTGCGTTAGTTGTCGTTTTTCAGGAAGGCCACGGCAGCAAACTCTTTGGGCTCGACGGACCGACCGGCACCGTATACCCGATCGTGCCGGTTCTCTCGTTTGCCATCGTCTTCGGATTGAGCATGGACTATGAGGTCTTCCTGGTCGCCCGAGTGCTCGAAGAACGGCGGCGCGGTCTATCCGAGAGATTAGCGGTGATCGAGGGCCTGGCGCGAACCGCCGGGCTCATCACGAGCGCGGCGGCAATTATGATTGTCGTCTTCACCGCATTCACTGTGGGAAGCTTTCTGGTCGTCCAAATGCTGGGCTTTACGCTCGCGGTGGCGGTGTTCATCGATGCGACAGCGGTGCGGATGGTTGTCGGGCCGGCACTATTGCAACTTGCCGGCGACTGGAATTGGTGGCCCTTTGGCTTATATGGGGCCCCGGCCACGTCTGAAAAGGAGCTTATCCCATGACGGCGAACACCGGGCATGCTCCAGTGACAGCACAGGTCCTCGCAGCCGCCTAATTAAGCGATTTGCCTTATTTCACTTTCTTGGCGGAGCACCGGACTGGCTGATATCAAAGTCCTTGCGTCCAAGATTTGCCTTGCCTGAGCCCCCTTCGATTACGAGAATCGAGGAGCCGGGCTTGCCCTGAAGCTTTGCCTCCACTTGCGTCGCAGACCAAACGCCGCCGATCTTCCGCAGCCCGTAGTAAATGAATTCCTTCTGCAGTCCCGTCCCGCGAAGCGTTTTCACCACATGCACAGGGTACAAAATGCCCCTATCGATCCACGATGTTACCGAATCATAGTACGTCCGGTCCTGGGAGCCGGAGACGCTCTTAAGGACAAAGCAATCCCGTGCGCCGTATTTCTCCGGCGCCAGGAGTGCCTGACTCTTCCAGAAGAACTGGTTCTCTACCATATCTTCATAGGAGAAGTCTGTTCCCACTAGTGGGTCGTTCCAACGTTCGAATGGCAACACGCTAGCGGCCTCCTGCCCAGGAAGTACCGCCTCGATGGTCACGTGCCCACTCACACTCATATGCAGAAGAATGCTCGTCTTCTCTGAGCCAGGCCCCGAGATCTCGGATAGCAGACGCAGACCATCGGGAAACCAGTGAGCCTTGGCGGCAAACTTGTAGCTCGTGCGCTTGCCATTGCCTTCCACCCGGGTGAGTCGCCCGGTCGCGCGGTAGTCCAATTTCTCAATGCGCTGGCGCGACCCAGTCAGCACGGTCTCCAGGTCAGGACTGACCGCGAAGGCCCGCGATGGATGCATCAGCGACAGCAGCACTAGCAAAGCCATGGACCCTTGAAGCGTCCCAAATGCGCAATTCACCCTTCTGGCCTCCGGATTCCGGCCAAACTTGCGGCTGCGAGAGAGCGTTACGATGAGGCGCAGAAAGGTCATAGCTATGTATACAGCCAAAGTCCGTATAGCGCACCATCTAGGGCGACGGGGTGAGACGATGGGAAAGCGTCCACTTGTGGGAACTAGCGCTGCGAACACTTGCTTCCCCTCATACCAGGTGTGGTTCGCGGTCCCGATGGGCAGCATATCCTTTACTGCCTGTTCACCGACAGTATTGGTTCCTGCTGGTTCTTGCGTTCCCATCGCGTCGGAACTCGCTGTCACGGATGTCGACTGCTCAACGACTGCAACTTTCATTTCGAGCGAAACCGCCGACACTGCTCCAGCAGTCACCACCAGTACTTGTGTCGCGGTCATTCCGGAAGCTTCTGATTTCAGGACGTAAGACCCCGGTTGAAGTGCACTGAATACGAACTTGCCTTCGGCGTCAGCGCTCGTCTCGCTCGGCGTAGGCCCGTTCAGAGAAACCTCCGCGACTGGCACTGCGGAGCGGCCTCCATCGGCGTCCGTGGTGAATACCATGCCCTGCACAGCGGCCCGTTCTGGGTCCTGTATCTCCGGCAAAAGGCGCAGGCACCAAGCAGCCCGATCGAGATCACCAGCCTGGCAAGCATCTTTGTGATCTTTGTCATCCCGGCTCCTTTGGTCGGTCCGAGCCCGTACTGCTGGACTTCTTGCGCATATAAACAACGGTGCCACTAGGATCGAAGTGAACTTCATCCATCAACGATTTCATCAGATAGATTCCACGGCCATGACTTGATGCAATCGTTTCTGGGGACGTCGGGTCCGGTACGTCGTTGGGGTCAAAGCCTTGTCCTTCGTCCTGCACGACGATCGAAACATCTTCGTCGGCCTTGCAGCGGCAGCGAACGTAAACATGCTTCCGCGGGTCTTCATGATTTCCGTGAATGGCAGCGTTCGCCAGGGCCTCACGCAGCGCAATTTCAATGTCCATCTCGTGTCCGCTGGCGCATTGGCATTTATTGATCAGGAGCATGAGCCTGTCTACAAAGTGTGACATAGCAGCGACTTTACTCGGCAAGCGCCGCTCTATCTCGATGCACAGCCCGTCATGCTGCCGATCGCTTTGCCGCTTTCGAGTCACCGTCAGATACTAAGCAAAACGCATGCCAAACGTTTGCTGCGATAAGTCATTGACTTTGGGAGGCGCTTGAGGAGAGTGCGCTGCAACTGTCGGCGGTGCTGGAGCTGTCGAAGGCTCTGCGACAGTTGTTACGGGACTTCCTCTCTAACTTGCGGAGTCAGTCGACTGGGCTAGCAAAGGCGGGGGAAAGGCGGTTCGTGGCCTTTGGGAGTGCTGCCTGCAAGTGCTTGGGGAGAGCGACCGCCGAAGTGAGAATAGACAGACTCAAGATCGCTTGCGGTGCCCGTAGCTGTTAACGGCGAATGTACGCCCGACTTGTGCCTCGCTCATCGGCAGCGTTGCGACGGGTGGAACTCTGAAACAATCCTCGCACTGCAAGTCGGGAAAGAGACCATGTAGCGTCATCGGCAAAGGCAAGCGGGGCGACATGGACCGCGATTACGGCTATGAGGCCAAGATTCCGTTCTTTCCCCGTGTAGCTGGAGCCAAACTATTCAGTGCATTCCTCCGCAATGGTCTTGATTGAAGTAACCGTGAGCGTCAACGACGAAGGAGCCCGCCCTTCCAAGGAGTCAGAACTTGTCCGCAACGAAGGTGATGTTGTCCCGGTCACTTGCACTTGTTGTCCCAGGTAGTGGCTGAGCTTCGTTTTGCCAGTGGGGTGAAGTTCATACGTCATCGCCGGGTCCGGCTTCACGAGAGTATAGTCGCCGTTAGACCTGCTGACACACCCCTCAACGGTTATCTGTCCTCTCGAAGGTCTCGAATTGTCCGAGCTCGCGCCCTTGGGCCGATTGCTGTCTTGGGCCGCGATTATGCTGGCCGAAACTAGCAAGACAAGCAGCACTGTTTGCTTCATAACGATTTCCTCCCTCTACTCAATCAAATCAGTGTGGTCGCTTTCTTGACGGATGGTGGAATCCCGCAGACAAGAGTTGCCCGAACGGCGGACGCCAGTCCGTCTGCCATCCTCCCCGGCACTTGAGCTCCTTTGCCAGCTCCACTCGACCTCCCGCGGCAATCTGGGCAAACGCAATTCAGAATGCCGATATCACCTCTGCACTCGCCCCGATTGCAGCAGACCTCATTGCCGGCATATCCACCTCCATGATCGAGAAGGAACCATCAGCTGCCGGTCCGCCAGCTTCAGATCGTGTAATCCCGCCGGGCAGACAAGCGGAGCGCAATTTCTAGCTGCATTTCGCATTCCAAACATTAGGCGGAAAGATTTTCGTGGGTTTAGTTCAGAAAACAGCGTCGTTCAAATTATCGTGCCGGAATTGTCCCCCCGAGCATCAGAGGGGGCATGTGGCAATGCGCCAAGGGCGACAGCCGCCTTCGCAGTCCCGCCCCCTTAGATGTTTCATTCCACTGCGAAGGCGGCTCGTGCCTGAACGCTCTGCCGATCTCCTGACAGTCTGTCGAGAGTTTTTTTCAGTCGGGTGACCTGGCATTGAGTTCCGGATGCCTGGCTCCAGATTGACGACTGCGTACTTTGCGAAACCTGGCTGGGACGGCATTTCTGGTGCCAACGCAGCGGAACCGAATCTGTTCTGGATTACCGGGCGGTACTCGTGCGCCGCGAGCCGACTGTCGAAGTGTCTTAGTCGAACATGACAGCACGGTATTCGACACCCCCGGCAAAATCGAGACAGTGACTACTTCGTTAAACTGATTGACCGATCAACCCGTACTGGCTGATGGCAACTCGCGTGCTCATAAAGACTCAGGCAAGGAGGACGAGTGCCATGACCCAACAATCAGCGCGCACCGAAGAGACCAGTATCGAAGCCGAACTCGATCGCCTTACTTATTCGACGTACCTTCTCACGCTTAATTGGGGCCTGGCGCTTTCGGTGGTGCTCACCGCGCTTGATTGGTCTTTGGAGAGGCCCATCGCGAACTCCGAACTGCAGCGACGCACCGTCGAACTTTCACTGCGGCAGCTACAGCATCAATCCGGCGTGGATGGTGATAGTGAATACCCATCGTGTGGGGCGGTGCTCTATGACGATTCTGGAGTGGCCAATTCAAAGCGATTCGGCTCGTCGGAAGAGGATATAAGCAGCAACCCAATTCTTTCGCTCGACGCTGGTTCCCGTATCGCATTTGTCTTGCATCACGTTCTCGGATACGACATCGAAGAATCGGCCTTGCTCGCGGATTTGGATGAGAAGGGATTTCGTGCACAGCTGCGTAGCGCCTATGTGCAATTGGCATCGTGCCAGTTATGGAGGTTTGACGCACATCCTAATGAAGTTCCCGGGCAGTCGGCGTTGGTGTAGGAGGCGACATGAGGTGGCTGAAGTGGATTCTGGCTTACTTGTTCGACTGCATTCACCGGCATACCACGTGGCCGCATCGTGACCGCCGCGGACTGGACTACATCTGCTGTCTTGATTGCGGAAAGGAGTTACCGTATTCGATACGAAGGATGAGCATCGTCAGCAAAGAAGAGCAACTGGAGGATCAAAGCCAGCGAGGTTGGGAGGAACTGAGCCCGGTCCCAGGCCGGGTGATGGCGCAGCCAGAAAGACTTCACGCCTCCTAACCATGTCCTTTGCGAGAACTGGTTAAGCACCCAAACCATTGATGCCAAAATATTTACAGACCATTGGTGAATGGCACTTTCGGTTGCCGAACTCGGAGTCGACTGCGAGTGAGTGCGGTTAGGCGCGCCGCCTGACCTTCTCACCATCGCCTCCACAGATATTGAGGGAAATCACTGAACTCATAAAATCCCACTCTCTGTCCAATATTCATTTTGCAACGGTTTTCAATCGGCTGCATCGAAAAAAACAGGCCAAGTCAAATGGCGACGTTTCCTATCACCTGGTCTGAAACGTTGGCGAAGCGCTACGAGGCACTACTGCACGTGTTTCGTTCGCTGTCGTTGCGTACCCCTGACGAAATGGCGCACGCGCTCGCAGACGAACTTCGTCTCGTGCTCGATTTTGATTTCCTCGATGCGATTGTCTATAAGGAGCGTACGAAGGAAGTGGAGTGGAGCGTCGGGACATGCCCAGTGTCGCGGAGCAGCGTTCCCATCGAAGAAACGGCGGGGTGGTGGATATATCAGAACCAACAGACTCTATCCATAGCTGACTGGAGCCGTGATGCGAGATTTCCTGCGGTCAGAGAGGCGCTGAGGTCACTTGCCTCTGATACGCCTTCATTCCTCGGCGTGCCCCTCACTTCACCGCACCGCAACTTGGGCGTGTTGGCGATTGCCAGTGCTCAGCCCCATGCCTATTCCGAAGAGGAAATTTCGTTTCTTTCGTCAGTATCCGATGGCCTGGCTATGGCCATTGACGCTTCGCTCAATTTTGAAACGTCACGTCGGGCGCAATCGGAACTGGAGCGCCAGAATTCGCGTCTGAAACTGCTCCTCGATCTAACAAATCGGGTCACCTCCAGCCTGGATCTTCACGAGCTTCTCCGTTCCACCGCAGCAAGCATTCGCGAGCTAATGGATTGTGACTATGTTCCTATCGGCTTGAGGGATGCGCACAGCGAGAGGTTTCAGATCTATGCTCAAGACTTTCCACTGAGCAGAGGATTCTTCAGGGAACAAATATGGGTTTCCCCCATCGGACAGATTAGAAATGCCTTCGATGCCCATAAGCCTATCTTGTTGACCGAGATCAAACCGGCAAACCACAGTCCTGAAGTGTACGAGCGGTTAGTCGGCGAGGGGATCAGGTCGGTATGGCTCATTCCGTTAGTCAGCCGAGGATGTTTGCTCGGTTTCTACGGTCTAGGCCGAAGAGGAGAAGAGTCCTTCAGTGACGATGATTCTGAATTTCTCGTGCGGATCGGTAGCCAAATCGCCATTGCCGTGGAAAATGCGCTAGCTTTTCGGGAAATCTCTGATCTGAAGAACAAACTCGCTCAAGAAAAGCTCTACCTTGAAGATGAAATCCGCAGCGAGATGGACTTCGAGGAGATTGTTGGTCGCAGTCCGGCCTTGCGCCACGTTTTGGAACTCGTCGAAACCGTTGCGCAGACCGATTCCACGGTGCTGTTATTGGGCGAGACGGGGACCGGGAAAGAGTTGATCGCCCGTGCTGTTCACGATCACAGCCGGCGCAAGAGCAGCACTTTCGTGAAGCTGAATTGCGCTGCGATCCCTACCGGTCTGCTCGAAAGCGAATTGTTTGGGCACGAAAAGGGAGCATTTACCGGAGCCATCGCCCAAAAGCTCGGACGAATGGAACTCGCGGACCAGGGCACTCTGTTTCTCGACGAAGTTGGCGATATTCCCCTTGAGATCCAACCGAAGCTGCTGCGCGCTCTGCAGGAACGAGAGTTCGAGCGCCTGGGCAGTAATCATACGAGGAAGGCGAATGTGAGGCTGGTGGCTGCTACCAATCGCGATTTGGAAAATATGATTGCCAGCCAACAATTTCGCAGTGATCTGTACTATCGCCTGAACGTTTTTCCCATTCGTATTCCCCCCCTTCGCGAGCGAAAGGAAGACATCCCTCTGCTTGTGAGCTACTTCGTCCAGAAGTATTCACGCCAGATGCAAAAGGACATCGATACAGTTCCGGGTACGGCATTGAAAACGCTGAGCAGCTGGCACTGGCCCGGCAACATCCGGGAACTGGAAAATTTTATTGAGCGCGCGGTAATCCTGACCCGCGGAAAATCTCTGGAAGCACCCCTCGGGGAATTGAAAGCGCCCGCCGCTTCGTCGCCGCCGGTCGATAGGCGAGGCTCTGTAGGGAGGGACTATGTCGCTCGGATTGTGAGAGAAACCATTGAGGGGTTGAGTAAGGTAGCGCCCAATAGGGATCGCGAAGAAGAGACGGAGAATCGGCGTTCTGAAATCCTGCGTGTGCTTCGCGAAACCGACGGCCGTGTTGGCGGCACAGAAGGGGCCGCGGCCCGTATGAGCATCAAGCGTACCACTCTGATTTCACGCATGAAAAAGCTGGGAATCGATGCGAACGAGCTTGAATAAAGCATCGCATCCGGGACGCTTTGGTCCCGGGGGACACTTGGATCAATGACCTTCCGCTTCCGGCTTCACTTTTCTGACGCTCAACGAGCAGCGCGAACCTCCACATTCGACTGTTGATGCCAGCTTCGACAACTTCGACACCCACGCTCCCTCGTCTTTCTGACTTTTAATTTCAACTACTTACGCCTTCCCCACTTTGGCATCTGTATTGCTTCTTCTCCGAGGTCGGGTATCTGTTAATGATGAAGATTTCTGTCGTCGAGAGCCAAAGTCGGCTGAGGCTCGTGCTTGAAGGCAAGTTGGTTGCGCCATGGACCGCGGAGCTCCGAAGAACGTGGAATTCAGCCCGTTCCCAACTTCGTGGCCGAGCGCTGGTGATCGATCTTCGAAATGTGACCCACATCAGCCGGGAGGGTGAGAACGCTCTACTGGATTTGATGACTGAGGGCGCTAGATTCACTTGCAAAGGCGTATTTACCAGGCGAGTACTCGAACAACTAGCGCGCCAATGTCGTTGCAAGTCAGATCCCACGCTCATCACTCTCTCCAACGATTCCGATGATGAAAACTAGAGGGACCAGAGTTGAACATGCCGCGAACGGATTCAAACTCGACGGCGAAGCCACAGATTTACGCTACGAGCACTGATTTCGCCAGAGTATTTCGAGAAGATCTGGGGAGCCTCCATTTGCTCTCGTTCTTGCTCACGGCTGATCACGAGAAAGCCGAGAAGTGTTTTGTCTCCGGCTTGGACGACTGCGTCGAAGGAAACAACGTATTTCGCGATTGGGCCCGCTCCTGGGCCTGCCGCGCGATAATCCAGAATGCCGTTCGCATGCTGGCGCCCCGCCGGGAGGACACTGCCGGGGCACCAGCGCCGGTTGATTCGGTGGATTACGGATTTGGTCAGACCCCGGAGGCGAATGCTGCTATTACGAACATTCTTAAGCTCCGAGATTTTGAGCGCTTTGTCTTCGTGCTGTCTGTCCTTGAACGGTACTCCGATCAGGATTGTTCCGTTCTGCTTGGCTGCTCACTGCAGGACGTACGTGAGGCGAAAACGCGAGGGCTCCAACAACTGGCGGAATCGGCCACTACAAGCATCACCACCGGATCCCCGGCCACAAAGCAATTGCACCACCACTCCGAGACAGTCGCGACCCTGGTCTTCCTGATCATTCACGTCCTCGGATTTGCCGCGGCTCTCCTCAGTCCAGGTCCGGCAGTGGCGCAAGCGCAGTTACCTTCTTCGACCAG
>DATNKA010000632.1:0-4567 GCA_035603655.1 Candidatus Acidiferrales bacterium
TAACGCGGCGCTAAGAGCGCCGCTCTTCCCAGGTGGCCTTTGGCGCGCACGTGAAATTGCGCCTCTGGCCGCAGCCGCTAAGCCGCCCATTGAGTCGTTACTTAGCGGCGCATCTGCAGCGGCGCCCTTTTAAAACTGTCCTCGGTTTACGCCCCGCTAGCCCATAACCGTGGTGTGCTCGGGTTTGATTTTGTAGATCACGCGCACTTCGCCGGGCTGGCCGTAGGGATACTTATCGACGCCGAGATATTTCTTGGCCAGTTTGTCGATGCTGGCGCTGGCGCCTTCTTCGGTGATCTCGACGACGCGGCCGCGAATTTCCATATAGCGATAGGGATTTTCGGGATCGATGATGGCGAGAGACACGCGAGGATCCCGGCGGACGTTGCGGTCTTTCTGGCGACCTTTGGCGGAGTTGAAGATGACGTGTTCGCCGTCGTAGTCGCACCACACGGGCGTGACCTGCGGACGGCCATCGGGCATGAGCGTGCCCAGGCTGGCGAAGGCGCGCTTCTGGAACAGATCGCGATATTTCTCAGGGATAGCTTCCGGCATTAAGACCTCCTTGCGGTCGTGCAATGAATTGACATGACATTATAGATCGAAGCCAGGGCAGGGCTTGATTTGCGGGCGGACGTAATCCCCAGTATTCTTGCAGACCACAGATTGCAATCCCAGCTGAGGAGCAGACAACATGCGGCTGAAGCCGCGGTTCATATTGATGAGGCTCTGCGGCGCGACCAGGAGTCGCGCCCTTTCGAAACTGAATCGCGGATCGAACTTCTTCGTAACCCGAAGCAGTGGGCTGGCCATGGTGCTGCTGGTGCTGGTGCTGCTGCTTGGGCCTTCTCCGTTTGCTGGCGCGCAGAACGCGAAATATCCGCAGACGATCGTGTTCATGACTGACTTCGGCGTCGTGGACGATTCGGTCGCGATTTGCAGGGGGGTGATGTATTCGATCATGCCCGAGGTGCGCATCGTCGATCTTACGCATGAGGTGACGCCGTTCTCCATTCTTGATGGCACGCGCTTTTTATATGGCGCCACTCCTTACTATCCGGCGGGCACCATTTTCGTGGTGGTGATCGACCCCACCGTGGGGAGCGCGCGCAAGGCAATCGTCGCCAAGTCGAAACGTGGGCAGTATTTCGTGCTGCCGGATAACGGACTGCTCACGCTGGTAGAGCAGCGTGACGGCATCGAGGGGGTTCACGAAATTACAAATACGAACTGGATGATTGGTACGAAGCTTTCGTCCACCTTCCACGGGCGCGACATTTTTTCTCCCGTGGGTGCGCATGTGGCGCGCGGGGACGATTGGACGAAGGTTGGTCCCGAGATAGCGGTGGCTTCGCTGGTACGGCTGGACTTGAAGGCGGGGCGGCTGGACGAGCGCGGAGTTACGGCGGAGGTGATTGCGACGGATGGTCCGTTTGGCAATCTGGTAACGAATCTGAATGCGGAAGATTTTCTGAAGCTCGGCTACCATCGGGGGCAGGACGTTCCGGTGAGGATTGGCGACAAAGAGATGAAGATCAAGTTCGTGCGGACGTTCAGCGATGTGGCGCTGGGACAGTCTCTACTTTATATCGATTCGCGCGGACATCTGGGGCTGGCGGTGAATCAGGAGAGTTTTTCCGCGGTGTATGGGGTGAAGCCGCCGGTGGAGTTGTTTATTCCGCGGGCGGGAAAGTAGGACCTGGAGGAACCTGTCATCCCGAGCGCAGCGAGGGATCCTGGGCTTGCCAGCGCCACGGTTCCTGCCACTGCGGGCACACACCATGAGGCCTGGCTTCGCTTGCGACGACAGTTCTTACCTGGCTGACGGTCTAGCTGGCGGTGTCACTGTCGCTCTCGATGCGCGGCAGAACCGCGCGCAGCAATCGCTCGAATCTGGACCTGACGCGCTCGCCGGTTTCCATCACTTCCTCGTGCGACAGCGGCTGGTCGAGAATTCCTGCAGCCATGTTGGTAACGCACGAGATGGCGAGCACTTTGATTCCCATATGACGCGCGGCGATTACTTCGAATGCGGTTGACATTCCGACCAGATCGGCGCCGATGGTTCGCAGATAATTAATTTCGGCGGGAGTTTCGTAACTGGGGCCGAGCAGGGCGGCATAGACGCCTTCGTGCAGCGTCATTCCGAGTTTGGCGGCTTCTTCGCCTGCGATCGCTCGATAGTCTTTGGCGTAGGCGTGGGTCATGTCGGGAAAGCGGACTCCGAATCGATCGTCATTGGCGCCCACCAGCGGATTCGCCCCTTGCAGATTGATGTGGTCGCGGATCACGACCAGCGCACCTTGCTGATAGTTGAGATTGATTCCGCCCGCGGCGTTGGTGAGGACGACGGAGCGGATACCCATGCGTCCGAATACGCGCATGGGGAAGGCGACCTGCAGGGCGGAATATCCTTCATAAAGATGGACGCGGCCTTGCATAACCGCGACGGGGACGGCACCTGACTTGCCGATCACCATTTCTCCCGCGTGGCCGATTGCGGTGGAACGCGGGAAGGCGGGAATTTCGGAGAACGGGATTCGGGCGGGATCGGTCAAAGAATCGGCGAATGCACCGAGGCCGGAGCCGAGAACGAGGCCGACGCGAGAACGGAGCGGGGTGCGCTGCAGGATGGATTGGGCGGCGGTTTCGGCGAGGGTGTATTGATCTTCCATAAAGGTGAGCGCTTACGTTTTCGCTCTTGCCGGGCAATCTAGTCGCCGCTGTTGCCGCTGATCTCCGGTCGTGCGGCGCGGCTGAAGCAGCGCCCTTTCAAAGCTCCCGCTTTTGACCTTTCAATATTTTTTCTCGAAATTCGCGAATTCGGCTTCCAGTTTCCATTGTTCGCGGGCGCGTTCGCTGTGTGCGAGGAATTCTGCGCAGGCCGCGGAGGGCTTACCGGCAGCTCGCGCATCTCCCGTGCAAGACGGGGTCATGCGGAATACCAGCTTTGTTTCCACCCAGAGGCTTTGACCGGGCAGGAAGCTGTGCTCCAGGCTCTGGCGTGCCATGCGTTTTAAATCCGCATAGGTCAGATGATAGGTCTCGACGGCGCGCAAATATTCATGCGTCATGTCTGAACGGGCCACGCCTTCGTCGTCACTGGCCAGGGCCACGGGAACGCCGTACTTCATATAAACCGGCAGAGGGTGGTCGTCCCCGGACACACCCAGGATCATGTCATTTGAGGTCAGCGCAATCTCGACCAGGACGTTGCGCTCCGCCATTTCATGCAGCAAACGGATCGGATCTCTCTCGTTCATCACCGAGACTCCGTGGCCGATGCGCTCGGCGTGACCGCGCTCGACGGAAGCGCGAATGTGGAACAGGAGATCCTCCGGCGGAACCAAGCCCGTCGCCAGTTCGCCAGCGTGCAGCGCGATGTGCACTTTGGGATAGATGCCGTGCAAGTAGTCGATCATGGCCATGTGCTGGTTGAAATCGTGGATGGGGACGTACCAGTCTTCGGGCATGACCAGATTGAGTCCGACAAAGCGCGGGTCGGAGGAGGCTAGTTCGAAACCCAGCAGAATCTGCGTGAAGACGATTTGAGGCTGTAAGCCGCGCAAGACTTGATAGAGATAGCGGACCGTCACGTTGCATCCAGGAGCGGCGTCCGGGCTTGCGCATTTGAGGATTTCCCTGGCGCGGGCATCGTCGGCAGCGAGTCGCTTGCTGGTTTCCGTGGCGACGTCTTTTATTCCGGAGTTGAGCAGGACCTCGCGCATTTTGGCGAAGTCCGAAGTCCACTCAACTTTGGCCGCCAGGCGCGCGGCTGCGCCGGCATCGGCGGTATGCATGAACTCGACATACTGAAGATGGTCCATGCCAGCGCGGTTCGTAGCCGCGGCGATCGCTTCCGCGATATGAGTGTCAGCGGCCAGACCGAATTTTTCAAAGCTCGCGAAGAAATGATCGTGGCCGGATTCGTCGCCAGGCCGCCAGTTGCGCATCGACCAGGCATCGATCATCTGGTTGTAGAGTACGTGATCGCCGTAACTGCAGCGGGCTGCGGGTTTGGCGGTATAGGTTTCACAGGAGTCGCAGGGCGGTGCGATCAGGCGGGAAGATGTGCGGTCCACGCACAATCCGCCATCAGCCGCGAAATCCACGAGATCTTCGGCGTAGATCGCGCCGTCAAGATGATTGTGCAGATCGCCACCCTTCGGCAGGTCGTGGACAAAAGCCAGCAGCAACTGCGGCTGCTTGCGCATGCGGTCCAACGATGAAGCGGTATGTTGCTCGGAGCTTTGGGCGGCGGTGAACGCGCTCAACAGCAATACACAGCAACCCGCAACCGCACTCTTGCTGAGTAGCAGCATGAACCCTCCCGGATTACTCTGCGGAGTCAGGAAAGGAATTGTAATCTCTTGCGGGCGCGGGGGAATGAGGAAAAGCAAATTTCAGTGCAGGTAGGCGATTGCCGCGATGATGATGGCGACCACGAGGAGGGCCCCGAGAATGTATTTGTTGGTCGCGAACCACGACTCGGATTGGAGCACCCCGCTCAAGAATGGGGCGACGTCAGAAGGGAGCACATCGGCTGGGCTAACGGACGGGGACAGTG
>DATNKA010000633.1:0-6056 GCA_035603655.1 Candidatus Acidiferrales bacterium
TGCCAGACGCCAAGCGTGCGTGAGGCGCGCCCTCCAACCCCGGCCGCGAGCGCGACTGTAGCATCGATGAGAATGCTGCCGGCGCGGATCGCAGGTTTCAGTCGCTTGAGCAGCGCAGCCTGTCCTTCGAAGGGTACAGTGAGCACCAGAAGGTCCGCAGCGGCACAGGCTGCGTTATTTTCCATGCCGGAGACGCGAGCGTTGTCTCCCGATTTTTTTTTGATGTTGCTGGCTGCCTCTAGCGCCCGTTCGGCGTCCCGCGATCCGATGATGATGGTTTCTCCAGCGCGCGCCCAGCGCAGAGCCAGACCCATGCCTGCGGGCCCGGTTCCGCCAAGTATGGCGATGGGGCGAGAATCAGGCAAATTCCGGCTCCAGCGTTTCTTCTGCGGTGAGCTCGTCGAGGGACAGCTTGATGTTGATGCGCGTGTAAGTTGTGTTGCGCTCCGCGGGAATGCGCCCTGCCTCGAGAATCAGCGACTGGAAATCTTCCGGGCTGGTGTACTGACCGGCGGTGGCTCCAGCTTCGCGGGAAATATTTTCTTCCATCAACGTGCCGCCATAATCGTTGGCTCCGGCGTGCAAGCAGAGCTGTGAAAGGCGACGGTTCAATTTCACCCACGATACTTGAATATTATTGATCGAGCCCGCGAGCAACAGACGCGCCAGGGCGTGCACTTTCAGATGTTCCGCCAGCGTGGGCCCGGTTCGAGATAGCCCCTGATGAAACAGCAGGGTGTTCTGATGAACGAATCCAAGCGGAACAAATTCGGTGAAGCCGCCGGTCTCGTTCTGAATTTCGCGCAGCAGGTACATCTGGCGCACCCAATGTTCGGGAGTTTCCGTGTGCCCGTACATCATCGTCGACGTGGAGCGGATACCTTTGAGGTGGGCGGTACGGATAACTTCGATCCACTGCGCGGTGGAGAGCTTGTTGGCTGAAAGTATATGCCGGATCTCATCGTCCAAAATTTCAGCGGCAGTTCCGGGCAGCGTGTCGAGGCCATTGTCGCGCAACATCGAAAGATAATCACCCAGCTTCATGCCGGTGAGCTCGACGCCGTAGACAATCTCCATGGGCGAGAAGGCATGGATATGCATTCCCGGTACCGCCGTCTTAACCGCGCGCAGAATGTCGCGATAGTAAAACGGAGGCAAGCCGTGCGGTAGGCCGCCTTGGATGCAGACCTCCCTGGCTCCAAGTTGCCAGGCTTCCACTGCCTTTTGCCCCACCCGCTCAGGCTCGAAGAAATAAGTATCGGACTCGCGGGGGCCGCGGCTGAACGCGCAAAACTTGCATCCCACAAAACAAATGTTGGTGAAGTTGATATTGCGATTCACGACGTAAGTGACGAGGTTGCCGGAGAGTTCGGCGCGCAGCAGGTTGGCAGCTGCCAGCAAGCCAAGCAGTTCGTCGCCCTCGGCGTGGGCCAGCACGCAGGCCTCTTCCAGCGAGATCGCGTTGCCATTCTGAGTTTCGAGAATTCGCTCCAGCGAAGAGCGCAGCTCGGGCGTGAGGCTGGGCGCAACATCGAACCAATCGAGTGAAGGAAAATTTTCCAGTTCCGGCATTGAAAGATGGCGGGCCATAAGCTCCGAACCTCTTAATCATTCCAAACTACTCCTGGAGAGTAACTTTTGGCGAGGGGCTAGCGGAACAAATCGGTGGACGCCGGGCGAAGCAGATCGCGAGTGCGGCCGCGATGCGGCTCGTAAGGAAATCCGCGAATGATGCAGGCCGGTGTTCGGTTAAGCTTGCCGCAGACCAGGCCGGCGGCGGCCGCGAGTTCGTCGGCTACCGCTTCAAGGCTCGCGTGCAGAGTGTAGCCGTGCGGATCGCGGCGCCCGCGATCATCGCGCAACGCTTTCATCCCCGCAATGCCAATGCAGAAATCTGCGAGCCCTTCGCGCCACGGACGGCCGAAGCTGTCAGTAATGATAATGGGGATGGCGAGCTTGGTGGTCTTCTTGAGGGCGAGATGAAGTCTGCGGGCAGAACGGTCAGGATCGGCGGGCAGAAGCAGGGCGTGTCCGCCGCCATCGACGTTGGAAACATCTACTCCACCGTTGGCACAGATAAAACCGTGCTGCGTTTCCGTGATGAGCACTCCATTCTTGCGGCGGATAACGGCACGGCTTTCGCGAAGGGCGAGCTCGATGACTCGGGCGTCCAGCTTGTATTTCCTCGCCCATGAGATCGATTCGGCAGAAGGTTTCATCGTGGCCAGGTCGACGATGCGGCCCTCCGCCTTGGAAATGATTTTGTGTTTGACCACTAGAATATCGCCGGGCGCGAATGCAATCTTACGGCGCCAGAGTGACTCGACCAATTTGCCTGCCAGGGAATCGCCGGGTTGAATGTCTTCGGCGAGAGGGACGGGGATGATGCGCAGTTGGGCGTAAAGTTCGTTCGACGTGCGCTCCTTTCGCCTCTCTGCGGCTGGAATAGGCTGCGCGTCCAACCCACGGCTTGCGCCGTGGGCTGCACTGTTTCTCCGCTTCGCGGCTGGCTTCCATGTCGAGCCGTGCGTTGTGCTCACACGCCTCCATTCGCGGAGAGGCGACCGTCGATTACCCAACTTTGAACCAGGCGCTGGGTACAGCTTTTGCCGGGTTGCGCCAATAGCTGCTGCAAGTCTTCGGGATTATCTACATCGACCGCTACGCCGGGCAATTGCAACACGATGCAAGGTTTTCCCGTAGCCTGGGCGGCTGCGAGATGTGGCTTGAAACTGTCATTGCCAAAGCGCAGGGGAAATAAGTTGGCGGGACGGCGAAACGCAGCGTTGGTTCCACGGCCATCGGCGGCGGGAGCGAGTACCGAACCTTCGTCTGGAGCGACGGCGAAAAGCTGATCGAGTTCGCTGGCTTGTATCAGCGGAATGTCGGCGGGCATAACCAGTGTGCTGTTGATACCGCGCTCCACACAAAGTCGCGTAGCCATTTCAATGGCGCTGGTCTCGCCCGAGTTCCCGGGATCGGGGATGATCTCGAAATGGTGTTGCCGCGCGAGTTCGACCGCGAACGGATCGCTGGTCACGAGAGCGCAAGCTGGACATCGTTCCCATCGGGCGAGCGCGGTTACAACGTCGTGCAGCATGGTTTGCGCCAGTTGCGTGCGTGCCGGCTGATCCAGCACGGCAGATAGACGCTGCTTCGCAGCGGACAAATTCTTGACGGGAATAAGGATCACGGCTGGTCGGCGCCGGCTCGGACGGAAGACTTGTCAGACACAGATTCGTCAGCAGAACTCATGCCGCTTCTGGTGAACGAAAGCACGATCCGAGCCAGGGCAGCCTTGTCCTCGGCCGTACGCATTATCGTTGGTGTGCACTGCACTCGCAATCCACTTCCGCGAAGCGCTTCCGCGGCTCGGGCATCACGCGAGTCGCAAATCAGGAGATCGAGGAAATCTTCATACGACTTTGCTATACCGGCGATAGAACATGGCAGTCCCTGCGCCGTCATCAGAATACCCGCAGGCCCGGCCACGGCGGCGTTGGCCACAATCGGACTGATCGCCGCAACCTTGCCACGCGCCCGCACCAGCGCGTCCCGAATTCCCGGCACGGCGAGTATAGGTCCGATGCTGGTGACCGGGTTGCTCGGAGCGATGATTACCGCGTCGGCGGAAACGATAGCTTCGATAACCTCCGGTGCCGGTTCGGCGTCGGAGGCTCCGGCAAAACGCACTGACTTCACAGGGTCCTGATACCAGCGTTGTACGAAATATTCTTCGAAACTCAGCTCGCCTGAAGGAGTATCCACTCGAGTCTCGACGCGCGAGTTGCTCATCGGCAGGATGCGCGCTTTCACTCCCAGTTTGTCGCAAATCGTCGCCGTGGCTTCGGAAAGCGTTTTACCCTCCGCCATGAGGCGCGAGCGCAGCAGGTGCACCGCGAGGTCGCGATCGCCGGTATGGAACCACGTGGGCTCACCCAGTTGCCCCATAGCTTGCAAGCAGAGAAAAGTATCTCCCTTTACGCCCCAGCCGCGCTCGCGGCTGAGCAGGCCGGAAAGAACATATGTGATGGAGTCAATGTCCGGGGAGACATACAGTCCCCACCACAACAAGTCGTCGCCGGTATTGACCACCAGAGTGATTTCTTCCGGAGGGACCACCTGGCGCAGACCATCGACGAACTTTGCTCCGCCCGTGCCGCCGGTGAGCACACAGATCATGCGGCCCTCTTTTCTCTGGCTAGGCCTTCCGTGTCGCAAGCGGCTTCAAGTTTTTCTGTCAGCAGTCCTGGTCGCGACATTGCTGCCGGCAAGAATTCAGGGTAGACCGGCAAGCGCTGGCGCAACTGGCATGCCTTACTTTCCGTGCGCAGACGCAGTTGCTTCAGATGCGGCCACGGCTTTTCAGGATTGATGTAGTCGGGGGTCAGCGGCGAAATTCCTCCCCAGTCGTTGATGCCAGCTTCCAACAACTCCTCATAATACGGCGCATTCAGATTCGGAGGCGCTTGAATATTGACTTTTGGCATTAGCAAACGAGCTACCGCCAAGGTGCGGAGCATCTCCCCTTGACCGGGTTCGGGCGCATTCGCCATCGGAATAGTGGGCTTGGCGCGAAAGTTCTGGACGATTACTTCCTGGATGTGGCCGTAGCGATCGTGCAAATCGCGAATGGCCAACAGCGTTTCGACACGGTCTTCGGGAGTTTCGCCAATGCCGATCAGCAGTCCGGTGGTGAATGGGACGCGCTGCTTTCCAGCCTCTTCGAGGGTACGCAGGCGCTTGGCCGGAACTTTGTCGGGAGCGTTATCATGGGCAGCGCCCGGGGCGAGAAGAGCGGGGTTGACGGTTTCGAGCATCAATCCCATGCTGGGCGAGACTGCGGCTAGACGTGAGATCCATTCGGCGCTGAGCAAGCCAGGGTTGGGGTGCGGCAATAAGCTCGTCTCACGCAACACCAGTTCGCACATGGCCTCAAGATAGTGCAGGGTAGATTTATAACCAAGATGCCGCAGGGTCTCGCGCATCTCTGGGAATAGCAGTTCCGGCTTATCTCCAAGGCTAAAGAGAGCTTCACTGCATCCCAGCGCTTCCCCGGCACGCGCGATCCTGAGCACCTCGTCCGGAGTCATCGTGTGGGCGCCGGCTTGGCCGGGATCGCGGCGGAAAGTGCAGTAGCCACAATAGTCCCGGCACAGATTCGTGAGCGGCAGGAAGACTTTCCGCGAGTAAGTGATGACGCCGCCCTTTAATTTATCCTTGACTGCGCAGGCGGCCGCCAACAGTTCGGGCAGCTCGTCATCAGAACACCGGATCAGGCGCAGAGCCAGAGCTCGCGAAATTGGCGATCCCACTCGCAGATCGGACAGTTCTTCTGCCCACGACGAACGATGCTTCGCGTCAGGCGCGCTGATGGCAGTCAGAGTCACAGTTCGGTTCCGCGGGGAATGCTGATGCATCGAATCATACATGAGTCGGGACCGGCTTGACCCGGGACTGGCGTGTTAAGTTAGGCAGTCGAAGCAGCCAAAGTCCAGGTATGACATGAGCCTCAATCCAGCAGAATTTCGAGAAGCGATGGGATGCTTTGCCACGGGGGTAACCATCATCACCGTAGACGTGGATGGCAAGGTCCATGGCATGACGGCGAATGCATTCGCTTCTGTTTCACTCGAACCGCCGCTGGTGCTGGTATGCGTCGACCACAGCGCACGCACCCACGCTCATTTGCATGCCAGGAAGCGCTTCGGAGTTAACGTTCTGGCGGACGGCCACAAGGCAATTTCAGAATACTATGCGCGGCCAGTTCCCGAGCAGTTTGAGGAGGAGTCTCCAGCCCGATTCGACCGGACTCGGCACGGGACTCCTGTATTGTACGGAGCCTTAACCTATCTGGAATGCAGGTTGCAACGGGCGCAGGACGCTGGCGACCATACCATCTTTATCGCGGAGGTAGAGGACGTCGTAGTGCGACCTGGGCAGCCGCTACTTTTTTTCCGCAGCCAGTATCGTCAGATCGGAGAGGAAGTGCCGGGATAGCTAAAAAGGCCCGACACGCCTCGAGAGACGATGCCGGGCCCGAGGGACTCGCAGAC
>DATNKA010000634.1:0-7644 GCA_035603655.1 Candidatus Acidiferrales bacterium
GTTGAAGTCATCCTTGGAGGCGGCGGGGAGCGAAGCCCAAAGCTCTTTCGGCGATGACGAAGTGTACATCGAAAAGGCGATTCTCAACCCGCGGCACATTGAAATGCAGGTGCTGGCCGACGAGCATGGTAATACGGTTTACCTGGGTGAGCGCGAGTGTTCGCTGCAACGTCGCCATCAGAAGGTGTTGGAAGAAGCGCCTTCGCCGATCGTCGATGCCGAGATGCGGCGCCGTATGGGCGAAGTCGCGGTTCGCGTGGCCCAAGCCGCGGACTACACAAATGCTGGTACTGTCGAGTTCCTGGTTGACCAGCTAAAGAATTTCTATTTCCTCGAGATGAACACACGCTTGCAGGTGGAGCATCCGGTGACGGAGCTGGTCACCGGGCTCGATCTGGTCCACCTGCAAATTAGTATCGCGGCGGGGGAAAAGCTGCCGTTTACCCAGGAAGATGTGCGCATACGTGGTCATGCCATCGAGTGCCGTATTTACGCGGAGGATCCCGACAATAATTATTTCCCCAGCCCCGGCGAAATCACACTGCTACTGGAGCCTTCGGGGCCGGGCATCCGGCAGGACAGTGGTATGTATGAGGGTTGGAATGTGCCCCTGGATTACGATCCGCTGCTGGCCAAGCTGATTGGGTACGGCAGCGACCGCGAACAGGCCATTTCGCGCCTTAGGCGAGCCCTTAGCGAATACTTTGTGGGCGGAATCAAGACGAACCTTTCGCTGTTTCGGCGCATTTTGGACGACGCGGATTTTCTGTCCGCCAAACTTGATACTGGATTTCTCGAGCGGATGGCGAAGCGGGCCGGGGACAAGTCTGTCGATTCGAGACCGGCGGAGGTTGCGGCGATTGCTGCCGGAATGTTTGCAGCACTTGGCGCAACCCTGCCTGGCGCAGGCAATGGAGGTGGAAGCTCCGGCCTTCCCGCTGACAAGGTGACTTCGAATTGGAAGAGTGCCAGCCGCCGCGAAGCCTTGCGTTAAGCCAGTAAGAGCGGCGATTCAAGAGAAAAAACTGAAATGTCCTTATGCTTTTCGAGGTAGCCATCGACGGCAAGAATTACCGGCTGAAACTGGATCGCACTGACAGGCGCTGGAGGTGCCATCTGGATGGCCGGGAGTTCGAGGTTGACGCCATTCTGGTGCGCCCGGATGTTTTGTCGCTCCGGGTGGGGAACACGGCGTATGAGGTTAAGTCGGAGCGGGTGGCTGGCGATTTGTATCTGTGGTTGGGCGGTACTCGGTTCGGCGCGGAAGTGCGCGATCCCCGCTCCCTTCGTGGCCGCACGCGGGCGGGAGAGGATCACGGGCCGAAGAAAATAGTGGCACCGATGCCGGGAAAAGTTGTGCGGCTGCTCGTCGCTGACGGAGACGAAGTGGAACTGGGCTCCGGTGTGGCGGTGGTGGAGGCGATGAAGATGCAGAACGAAATCAAGTCACCGAAAAAAGGAACAGTCAGGAAGATTCTAAAAAATGAAGGCGAGGCGGTGAATGCCGGCGACGTCCTGGCGATTGTGGAGTGATTCGATCGCCGCCTTCAGCCATTGCAACCTGGATGGCCCTACTTTGTCAGCCCGTTG
The DNA here is from genome assembly GCA_035603655.1 of Candidatus Acidiferrales bacterium. Classification (GTDB taxonomy): domain Bacteria; phylum Acidobacteriota; class Terriglobia; order Terriglobales; family Acidobacteriaceae; genus Sulfotelmatobacter. The sequence goes on from DATNKA010000634.1 coordinate 1,591, forward strand.
CTATCCAGCACCTTCCTGGCGTAGTAGTTGTCGACCTTGGCGGAGTCGCGCAACAACTCATAATATGCGGCCTTGAGCAACTGCTCGCGCCGGTCATGGAGTTGCGACCGGATGGCCTGCTGCACGCGCGGATCGGATAAATCGCGCTGTCCCGCGGGCTCCCTTGAAATCAGCTTAACGATGCGGAAGCCCAGCGCCTGCTTGGTTGCCGGGTTGGACACGGTAATGATGGGGCCATACTGCCCGGGCTTCAGCTTCATCACCGCATCGCGGGTGAAGGGATCGGTGTTGCGCAGTGATGACTCGGGAACCGTTCCCAGATCCCCGCCATTGCCGGAAGTCTCCGGATCCTCGGAATAATTCATCGCGAGCGTGGCGAAGTCGTCTCCGCTGTCCAGGCGATTGGAGATCATCTGGATTTTCTTGCGAGCTTCCACCTCATTTTGTGCCTTATTGTTCTGGTTGTGTACTTGCGGGTTCGGCGTGGGAGTGACGAAAATCTGGGCGAGGTGGTATTGCGGCTCGATGAGGTTGAATTCTGATTTGTGCGCGGCGAAATAGTCGTTGATGTCCTGGTCGGTCACGTTGATCTTGGATGAAACTTCTTTGTTCATCACTTTGTCGACGGTGATGGAGCGGCGAATGTCGCGCTTGAAGTCTTCCAGGCTGATCTTTTTTTCCTTGAGCCGCTGATCGAACTCCTGCTGCGTGTAGGGAGACTTGATCTCATTCAACTTGCGATCGACTTCTTCCTCGGTGGCGAGAAGGCCGAGTTTTTCGGCGCGGCGCATCACCATCTCGTCGTCAATCAATTGGCGCAAAATGTTGAGGCGGAGGATGGTGGCTTGCTCGCCGGCGGGAGCTTGCTGGGCACTGGCCACCTGATTGTCGTAGTATTTATCAACATCCGAGCGGAAAATCTTGCGGCCGTCAACCGTGGCCATCACGTCTCCGCTGACTTGCGACTTGCAGCCCACGAGCGCCGCCAGCAAAACTGCGGTGGCCAGTAGTGCCGTGAGCCGGGCAAAATCCGGATTTCTTTTCAAAAGGTTTTCTCTCCTAAACTTCACTATTCGGCCGCGTAAAACATCTCTCCCGCCAGCCCTCACTTGGGGGGCGGAGTGATGGAAGCGGCCGCGTGCTCGGGTACCGGCAGATTGGCACTCTTGAGAGCGCGATCCAAAGCGGCGCGCACTTCGTTCGGCGGTACCGCGCCGTCAATTTTTTCGCCATTCACAAATAATGTGGGCGTGGCATCCACACCTACCGCATCCGCTCCTTTCACGGACGCTTTCACCGCATTCTCATCCTGCGCCTTGACGCAGGATTGCAACTTTACCACGTCAAGATTGTGTTTCTGCCCTTGCAGCATAGTAAGCCGATCGAGGGCCTCGAGCCTGGCTCCCGGCGTCTTTTCGTTGCTCACCTCGTGCTGGTTGGCATGAATGTAGTCCGCAAAATCCCAATACGCATCGCCGTTCTGCGCGGCCAGACAATTGGCATCGACCGCCGCGTGCATCGCCCAGGGATGCATCTCCATGGGGAAATCCTTGTAAATAAAAGTGACGCGGTCGCCATATTCCTTGAAAATTTCGGGGAAGAGTTCCTGATGCATGCGCGCGCAGAAGGGACACTGGAAGTCGTCGAAACTGACTACGACGACCTTCGACGCTTTGGCACCCCGCGTAGGCCGGCCGCTGGTATCGATCTTGCTCATCGTTTCGGCATACGGGTCTTTGCTTAAATCGAATTTGTTCATTCGAATCAACGACGAATGATCTTTGGAAACCAGGAAGTTGAGATCCTGTTTCCTTTCACCGTTGTCGACGGTCACTACAATCGAGTCGTAGTTGGGAAAGTCCGAGCTCGGCGAAGCCGGCCCCACCAGCACTTTGAGTTCGGCCGGGACCTTGTAGTAAGCACGGACCTGGCGTTCGATCTTTTGTGCCAAATCAGGGGAGACGGATTGAGCAGTACAGCCCAGACAAACCACCAGAAGAAGAACACAAGAACGTCGAAATGGAGTCACCAAAAACCGCCTGAACATTGAGGTTTACGCTTGATTATCTCATAGCGTCAGGCAGGTGAGAAAAGACGGGCGCGGGAATCAGGGAGAATGCCTGCGCGGATTGCAAGCAAGCGAAGAGGGTGCGCTCAACCGGTTCGGCGGAGCAATTGCTCGGCAGGCAGCAGAGTATTCATCGATCCCGAACGGAAACCTTCCACATCGAGGGTTACGAATTTGAAGCCCAGCGCTTTGAAAATGCTGGCGAACTTCGCAGCCATTGCGGGATCGAGCGCCCGCGGTAACTCCTCGCGCGCGATTTCGATGCGGACAATTTCTCCATGATGACGGACGCGCAACTGCCGGAACCCGAGGGCGCGGAGGGCGTCTTCGCCTCGTTCCACGGTGGCGAGGGCTTCGCGCGTAACCGGCCGACCGTATTCAATGCGGGACGACAGGCAAGCTGAGGCGGGCTTGTCCCAGACGCGCAGGCCGGCCGCACGTGCGAGAGCGCGGATTTCATCTTTGCTGAGCCCGGCCTCGAACAGGGGCGCAACCACGCGGTGATTCGCCGCGGCCCTTTGGCCGGGGCGGAAGTCGCCCTGGTCGTTCAGGTTGACGCCATAGGCGATGGCGTCGAAGCCGCGAGCTTGCCGAAGGTCTTCCATCAGCGTGAAGAGCTCATCTTTACAGAAGAAGCAGCGCTCGGAATCGTTGCGCACGTATTCCGGGCGATCAAGTTCGGAGGTTGCGACCACTTCCAAGGGGATCGACTGTTCCTGGGCAAAGGCGACCGCATCGGAAAGTTGGGTGCGCGCCAAGCTGGGAGAGTCGGCGATGATGGTCAGCATTTTATCTCCCAGCACCTGATGCGCAGCCCACGCGAGGTAGGCGGAATCAACTCCGCCGGAGTAAGCGACTAGAGTGCGACCCAGTTGGCGCAGATTGGCCTGCAGCCGTTCACCCTTGGATTGAAGATCGTCAGTCACGCTAAACATAGCGGTTATGTTAGCAGGGTTAGATGCTTTCGCGACCGGCCGCGGCGGCTAAAAAATCCCTCAATACAGGCTCTCCTGGTGGCGCAAACTGCCGAAGGCGCCGATGTTTGCCAGAGAGAATGTAAAGCGGAATAGGTTTTCATTGCGCACATTGGCAATGGTATAGCTGCGATACTCCAGGGTTACGCCACAGCAATCCCAGTTGTACGTGGTCTGCGTACTGAGGAATTGGAGTTTGTTGACCTCGGCGTCAAAGCCAAAGCTGCTGGCGCCGCTGAAGCCGCGCTTATTCGGGCTGCCGTATCCCAAGGCGGCGCGAAATTGATTGAAGCGGGCGGGCTGGGCGGAGCCCGAAGACGAAATCGTCGTCTGGGCCGGGATTTGCAAAAAAGCATCGCCGCCGCCCATCGTCACCTGACCGATGTGGTAGTTGACCAGCAGAGTGCTGGCATTGACGCGATGGCCTTGAAAGTCGTAATCCATGTCCCATTCCGCATCCGTGCGCGAACTGGTTTCCGCACGAAGCCGCGAGACCAGGGGCGAGAGATGGCGAGGTTGCGTGACAAACGCAATGCCGGTGAGGTCGACCGTGGTGCTAAAGACGTTGCGCTGGCCCGGAATCAGCGTCCCCCCAAAGGTGGGATCGAGGAAGTATTTCTGGGCCAACTCCCAGGTCACGATCTCGCGCACCTGCGGCCCCGGCTGACACGGAGCACCTGCCAGCGGATTGGTACGCTGCCAGGGAATGGTCGATTCTGGCGCGGCGCCGCCTACGGTGAGGGGTGACATGATTTTGCTGCAATCCTCGGGCTGATTGGACATTCGCCTGGCATAGAGGCGGGTCACGAACCCGTACTCAACTTCGTGGGTGTCGGTAAGGATGTCACGTTCGTCGAACTTCACGATATTTCCGAAGTTGTTTACCCCAGTCACAAACCTGTACACGGCGCGTGGTTCGATGACATGCTTCCATTTTCTTCCCATGAATTCTTTATCAAAGACGCGCTCGAGCGCAGGAGGACGCAATTCCACGGCGGTCTCCACGGCGTGGCGATCAATGGGATGGTCGCTGGCTTGCCCGGGATTTTGTCCAGCCTCTCCCACGAGCCTTTCCGAGTAATAAGTGTCATGGAGTGTCAGATCCGGACGGAGAGTCCATCCCCGGAACAACAACGGCAGGGAGATTTCAGGGTTCAGGTCAAAACGCCCAAGCAGATTTGCCGTGCGGAAAGGCGGGGCGCAAGATTGAACTGAGCCGACGGTTGAACACTGCTGAGGCTCACTGCGGGACAGGCCCGCCGTCGAAGCGTCGAATGACCAATACAAAGGCGTATGCCACGCCTGCCGATCGACGCCGGAAAAATCAAAACTAGGAGCGTGCAGAATCGTAATCACCTGCCCGGGAGTGGTGCTCAGAAAGTTTTGATAGCGCTCCGTGAAGCCGTTGAAGTTGAACCCGTTGGCGGACTTGGAAAGAAAGGCCTGAGACTTCACCTCCGAATACACCGCTTGGCTGAAGACTTCGTTGAAGGCCAGCCGGAAGAGAAACGAACTCAGGTAGTCGATGTTGGCGACAGCACGGAAGCCGTCGAAAGTCCCTGCGGCGTTCAGTCGCGCGTTTTCACCGCCTTCCTTGAGAGGAGGCGTGCCGATGCCGCGATCAATCACTCCAAAATAGTTCAGATCGACATAGGAAGTTTCGCTGGGACGGGCGCGAAACTCTCCGCGCTGCGACCAGCCGCGCAGGGAAAAATATTCGGCGCCGATGGTGGCATCCATCATGCGATTGATGGCCCAGTAGTAAGCGTCGCCCAGGATATTGCCTTTGGTGGAAGAACGGCCCACCGAAGGAATCAGGAATCCAGACTGACGGGACTCCTTCTCCACCGGATGGGTGGCGAAGGGGAAGTAGAGGATGGGGAACCCATGTAGGACAAATTCGCTGCGATAGATCTTGGCATTGCCGCCCACGTCGACATCCACCTTGCGCGCGTCGAACTGCCACTTGGGATGGGGCAATTCGCAAGTCGTAATGGTGCCGTCGTAGACCAGGTAGTGAGCCGGACCCGTTTTCTCTACCAGTTTGCCGGTAAAGGCAAAGGGAGCGGTGGAAGTGAGGATGGGCCGGTTGGCCCGGAAGCGCAGGCCAGTCGTTCCCGTCACATCGTAAAACTTTCCCGTTTCCAGAGCGAAGTTATAACTGCCATGCGAGGCGCGAATGTGATCGTCGTTGGGACCGCCGTCCAAGGCAAAATGTCCGCTGGCCGAGGCTTGGTTGGTATCTGAGTTGAAGGTGGCGTCATCGGACCGCAAAATATAACTTTCGTAATAGATTTCCACCGCGCCATGCAGCTTGTAAACCACGCCATCTCTCTCCTGTTCGATAGCGCAAATGGTTGGACGATTGTTTGATTGCTCGGCGAAGGCGCGGCCGCATGGTGTAGTGGGAGCGGTCGTAGATTTCTCCGCCGGCGCGCCGGGAAGCGAGGTTGTGGAGGACGTATTCGCAGGTGGCAACTGGCTGGTAACTAACGGCGGGACGAGAAGCAGGTGACAAAGCAGCGGCGCCGTGATAAGGAATCTGTTACGAAGAGTCATCGGAAGACGATCATTCGAATGCAATCATCCGACGCGCACGAAAGAGCGCTCGGGCGCTTCTCGAGGCAGCAGTCGTGGTGAACTTAGCACGGCTACGCCCCGCGAGGCAAAGTGGGTAGCTAAATTGGATTCCGACGCAGTCTTCGCAGTTATCCGGGACTGCGACTTTTCTCTTAAGACTTAATTCATGGCTTGTCTGCGTTGTGGTGACATTTGCCGCTGCTTATCCGAAGAGGTTTCCACGGGTTCGCGACACGGGCGATCTGCGGTCGACGCGCATGCCGAGGGGGAAAGCACGGCATCGCTCGAAATGCAGGCCATGACCGACCCGAATCCGCCTTCAGCGGCGGAAGCTGCTCTGTCCCGCACGGATAAAGAGTCTGCGGCAGACGATTCTGCCGCCTGGCGCCTGGAAGTGGCGGCGCGCCTGAATCGATATCAGGCCCGCCGCAA
>DATNKA010000635.1:0-4788 GCA_035603655.1 Candidatus Acidiferrales bacterium
TCCGCAGGTTCGTCCGTTCGTTCCGAGACTCTGAAAAAACGGCCCGCTCAGATCGACGCTTCCTATCTTGCTATATGTACCGGAAAAGCCGGTGAAATCGAGAAAAGGAAAGAGGTTGCGAAGGTACACATCCGCGATGGCAGTACCGGTGGCGAGGGTAATGAGGACGGCAACACAGAGCACCACTCGCCTTCGGACCTTCATGCCGGACCTGCCGTATATCTTTTCAGTCTGTCCATTCGGAGCTAACCGGCCGTATAGACGGCCGGACAACTCTCCGACCATCCTCGCCACAGCAACCGTCGAAGGCTCCGACAACATGGGCGTGGCAGCTTTTTCTTCGCCTCGGGCAGTGAGCTTTGATTCTTGACTGGACGCTCGGAGAGATTCCTTCATGACACACCTCTTTGCGGATAAATTGGCATTGCTGGTAATTCGAGACACCCCACAAACCTCGCTAACCATTTGTACGAGCGGCTGAAGAGTGCTGTCAGGCCGCCGCCCGGACTACCCAATGCGGTCTCGCTGTCGCGCACGTTGCCCTTTCCATCGACATCGAGAAGAGCTGCTCGCGCCGCGGGACGGAGCGGCGTTCGAGCGCTCGTCCCCGCGCAGCAGGTTTCGTTACCGAGTGCAGCCTCCCGACCATGCGCATCCCGTGGTCTGGAAGAATACGCCGTGCTCGCCTTCGTAGCCGGCGCCGCTGCCTTGGTTGACGAGCTCAATCGGCTGATCACCTGCGTCATCGGTCATGGTCAGGATCTGCGTTAAAGTCGCTTGCGAGCCTGGATAGAAGCGGGCGCCGCTTTGGTTCTGCACAGCTCCGCCATCGAAGAAAATGGCGGCGGTATTGGCCAACGGCCACGCTCCGTTCGGCGCGGGGCCGTCGCAGCATATCCGGTCCACGATCCAGTTCGCACGGCTGCCGACCTGCGGAAGCGCACAATCGTTCTGGATCGTATAGGACGTGTAGGTGAGAGTAGTGAGATCTTCCACAAATGCTGAGCCGTTATTGCATCCTCCGAAGGCGTGCATCTCTGTGTAAAAAAGATCTCCCGGATTGAGTGCGAACCCGGTGTTGTAAATGTCGTTCCACCCTATAAAAGCGTTGTAGCGGGCCTGGCCAGTCGGGCAGTAAACCGCTTCCTGAACTCCTGCCTGTTCCCCGGCATTGAAAAACAAGGATTGCCCAGCAGCCAGATAACCGTCGATCCCAACGTAGTTCAAGTCGAAATACCAGGTTTCGGTGCACCCAGTCGTATTGTCGAACGGCAACTGAGCGACCGGCACGCTGATGAGCGTCCAAATGTCACCGAATGAGGTTTTGTTGTTCCATTTCTTCAAGCCGTTGTTCACAATGACGCCGGCTGCGTTGATGTTTGACCATTGCTGGGGGCCGGCCACCGCTTGTGCTTGTACCTGCTCGACCGGCTGCACCGGCAATGAACCGGACGCTCTCATCCCGTGTCCACTGCGCAACATCGGTTCGAGCTCCCCATGCCAGTGAATCTTAGCCGCCGCCATGGCTCTTTCCCACAGACGGTAGTGGTCGGGATCAGATTGCTTGTCGGGCCGGGTCGGAAAGCCGTAAGTGGCCAACTCTTCATCGGTGGCCGTCAGCGCGTTGAACCCTTTAGGTGGCTCGACATAGGTATGGATGTTGGCAAGGTTGGTAGGAACGTTGCCGGCTGAGAGGTATATCGCTCGAGCTGCGTCACTCTCGGCCATCGCGATTGTCGTGAGCCCCAGGAACAGGCTCACAGCGACCGCGAGAACCACCAGCTTTCTGCTGATATTTAGCATCTGCATTTTTTTCCTCCTCCGTTTTCTTATGTTTCTTATGGTTTGGGCTTGGTACCGAAATCGCAGTTACTAAACGCTACAGTGGATCAAGCGCCCCGCCCACTTGCGGCAATCTGCTGCACCTCCCTGAAAAAGACAACCCAACTGTTCGCAATCGAGATATCACCGTTTAACGCATTCATGGCCAAGGGTTTGTCCGAATTTGTAATCTCCCGTGCTATACTTCCGTCTTTTTACTTTGGAGTTCGACTAGCAAATGCAGCAGGAAGAACGAGGCAGAATTGTTCGCTTCGGATTGTTTGAAGTGGACATCGGGGAAGGTAAACTCACGAAATCCGGAACTCGGATCCGGCTCCAGGAGCAGCCGTTTCGAATTTTGGTGCTTCTGCTGGAGCACGCCGGCCAGCTTGTGACCCGAGATGCCATTCGCCATGAGCTTTGGTCCCGCGACACATTCGTTGAATTTGACCGGGCGCTGAACACCGCCGTGGGAAAACTCCGTGCGGCGTTAAGCGATTCTGCCGAGAACCCCCGTTTCCTGGAGACCATTCCTCGAAAGGGCTATCGTTTTGTTTCACCGGTCACGATCACACAACGAGAACCGGGGAACCCAGCCCCCACTGAGCCCGCCACTCCACCGATACGCGCCATTTCAATCCCTGAGAACAAGCCAGTCGAACTGGTTCCTTCGGTTGTCGCTGCCACAAAAGCCAGACGGTGGTTGCCAATCGGGCTCATCGCGAGTGTCTTGTTGGCCGCATCAGGCGTTGGAGGTTACTGGTATCAACATCGCAGTCCTTTCCAGATCACTTCGAAGGACACAGTCGTCCTTGCCGACTTTGCAAACACCACCGGGGAGACCGTTTTTGATGATTCACTTCGGCAGGCGCTCGAGGTCGGGTTGCAACAATCCCCCTTTGTAAATGTTCTCTCCGATCGAAAGGTGGGACGAATTCTGAAGCAGATGGGGCGTTCTCCGGAAGAGCGGATGACGGGCCGGACAGCCGTCGAGGTATGCCAACGAGCCAACAGTAGGGTGGCGGTGCAGGGATCGATTGCGAGTTTGGGAACTACCTACCTGATCGGATTGGCCGCGATTCGCTGCGACAACGGCGAACTTCTGATCAATGAACAATTACAAGCCAAACGCAAAGAAGATGTGGTGGACGTGCTGGGACAGGCCACATCGCAGATGCGCGCGCGATTAGGTGAGTCGCTTCCCTCAATCCAGAAATTCAATGCCCCCTTGGAACAGGCAACCACTGCCTCGATTGACGCGCTGAAGGCATATAGCTTGGCGCTTTCCACCTGGGACAAGAAGGGAGATCGCGATTCACTCCCATTTTTCAAACAAGCGGCCGATCTGGATCCGAACTTTGCCATGGCGTACGGCGGTCTGGCCACCCTGTATCGCAATCTGAGCGAAACAAAACTAGCCCGAGAGAATGCCGCGAAGGCTTACGAGCTTCGAAATCGCGTAACCGAGTCGGAGAGAGCAACCATTGAAGCGCGATACTACGCTTACGTGACCGGCGAGTTAGAAAAGGCGGCCCAGGTTCATACGCTGGAAGTTCAAAACTACCCTCAATCGCCGGGCGCCTATAACCACTTGGCCATTGATGAAGGTGAACTCGGACTTTATGAAACCTCGGCAGAAGGTTTTCGCAAGGCCTTGACCTTTGACCCGACCCGAGCGGTGACATATTCAAATCTGGCGACCGATCTTCTGGCGCTCAACCATCTAGACGAAGCGTCGGCGGTTCTGGCCGATGCCAGCCAGAGAAAGTTGCAGACGGAAGGACTGCTTCAGGTGGGTTACTGGGTTGCCTTCGTCCAAGGCGACAGCGGTCAAATGCAGCGTTTGGTACAGCTGTCTTCGGAAGTGCAGGGGGCAAAGTCGCTTCTATTGGCCGAGCAGTCGAACACCGAAGCCTATTACGGCCATTTTGAAAAAGCTCGTGCGTTGTCTCGCGAAGCTGCCAATCTTATGGAGCGTGATGGCGACAAGGAGTTGGCGGCCGTCTACCTCGCACAGGCAGCCGTTCGGGAAGCCGAAGTGGGAAGCTATTCTCACGCCCGGGAGTTAGTTGCGCAAGCGCAGAAACTCTCTTTCGGACACGATGGAATCACCCTGGTCGCCCTGGCAATGGCTCGTATGGGGAATGATAAGCAAGCCGAGATGCTCAGCCACGCACTGGATAATGACTGGCCTTTGGGTACCTATGTGCAGAGATACTGGCTACCCCTGATTCGGGCCGAGATCCATCTGCGAAAACGACTTTCGTCAAAGGCCATTGACGACTTGACGGCTGTAACTCCCCCCCTTGAGTTTGCGAGCCCTCCGGCATTTTCGTTCGCAACTCTCTATCCCACATTTGTTCGAGGCCAGGCTTATTTGGCGGCGGGGGACAGGAAAAAAGCAGTCGCTGAATTTAGAAAATTGGCAGATCACAGAAGCTTCATGGTGAATTCTCCGCTGTGGCCCGTGAGTCAACTCGAACTTGCTCGCGCCTATGCTGGAACTGGAGAATTGGATAAAGCACGCCAATCCTGCGAGGAATTTTTTCAGTTATGGAAAGGCGCTGACCCCGATCTCCCCTTACTGAAGGAAGCCCAAGACGGCTGTCTGAAGCTGCGTCAATAAACCGTGCCGGAGCAAACGATTGCCGCCCACAAAGATCGCAGTGTCATTGGGTTTTGGACTGCTGGTGCTGGAACCCGATTCGGCACCCGGGATGGCCATCACTGTTTAGTTGGAGTCTCTCTAAAATAGTTCTTGCAGCGAACGTCGCCGGATCGCGATCGTTGACCGTCTGCAAGTGCTCACAATAAAGCACAAGCTCCCCCGGCATTTTAAATACTTCGTAAGAACCCCTCACCATCCCCAACTGGTCAGGTGCATTCCCGACTCTCCTCTCAGAACCGGGATACGGCAGAACTGTCACGAACTTAATGAGCCGATCGAAACGTTTCAGCATTCACACC
>DATNKA010000636.1:0-26921 GCA_035603655.1 Candidatus Acidiferrales bacterium
GAGAATTGGGAGGCTTCTCGGAACTCGGCCAGGTGTTGGAACGCCTTAAGAAAAGCTTCCTGAACCGCGTCCTGAGAGTCCTCTCTGTTATGCGTGACGCTTTGAGCGATTCGGAACAGTTTGCGATCGTAGCGCTTCACGAGTTCCTCGAAAGCAGTCACGTCACCTTTTTTGCTAGCGTGCACGAGCTCCAGGTCGTTGTTTGCCTTCGCCGGAATTGCCGTCTTCATATCAAAAGGATTTGCCATTGCATTACCTCTTCTGGATTTGCCGCGAGTGTTCGGGCGAGCGGTGAAAAAGCCCTCACCCCCGCGCAAAGGAGAGGGAAATCGCGGGGTGTGAGGCTCGCACACGCTACGATAATTAGTAGCGGACGAAGTAAAGATCATTCCATCTAGCCCGTGTGGCTCTCCGCCACCCCCGACCAGGTGTTGCGGCCTACGCAGGAAAACTGCGGTCGGATTGCCGTAATGTTCTGCTCTTCCTGTGTATTCTCCGAAGTCGCGGCATCGGCGGCTTGTTGCGCCTGCGAAGCCGAGCTTTGCACCTGATTCATTTGCTGCCGCAGTTTGTCGATGTGATTGTCGCGGCTTTGCACTTGTTCCACCAATTGTTGAATCTGTTGTTGCTGAGCTTCGATTGCCTTCTGCATTTCTGATATTTCTGACAAACGAACTGCCACGGCCTCTGAACTGGGCTTCTTGCTCTTCGTGCTGCTAAGTGCGTTACTCCCCGCCCGGCGAAAGTGCCAGCCACCAGGCAGGCGACCAATGCCACTCGTACTTGCCATGTGCGTCTTCCCAATTTTGAATTGCATGAGTTTCAGTGAAGCTAACTGATTTTCCGGTCTTTTATTCCATGCTGGCCCAAGGAAAGTTCTCCAGTCGGGGTTCTACGGGCTTGAGGAGCGAATCGCGGGCTGCGCCCAACCGGACTGGACGGGACCAACTTCGCCGCAACCCCGTACTGTCTTGCGCGTTGTTGGCATTGGGCCCGAGGAGGCACAGGCTCGCACGACTCCTTCGCGAGGAACAGGTCAATAACGTGGATCCACGGTGACGGGCGATGCGGTCGAGGCCATTACTTCGGGAAAGGGATCGGACGAGGCGAGGATCACATTCCAGTTTGATCAAATGCGACTTGGCAGCCGCACCCTCCCAATTGCTACCAACCTGCGCGCGGTGGCGTCACCTTATGCAGTACTGGAGGCCTTACCCCAGCCAAGCTCCAGCGAGGCTACCAACTATGAAGTTGAAATCGGAGGCGACCAGATTTCCCACACCGACGGTGGGCCGGTCAGCGTGGGATCGCAGGTCGTGAGGATATATACCAACTTTAAGCGTGGCTTTCTCCCTCAAGTCTGAACCATTCTCCCGTTTTGGCACTCTGAGTGATTCCAGAGACGTTATTTTGTGACCTGGATCACAGAACTCTGCCGTAGACAATCGGCCTGCAGGCGTCATTCCCACTGTTAATCGACTGCAGAAACCAATTTGCACCAGACAGGCACCTCTTTTTAATTTTTTGAGAGTTGCGCAATAGTGAACAGTCTCAGAACTGAAAGGCACATTAGAATTCCTGCAATTTCCGGGAAATTAAACTGGTGACTGGGGGGCGTCTCGTCCTGCTTGATGAGATGAAGCTGAGGGACTCAAACTTATGAGCCACGAACTTTATCACAAAGCCTGTCGGGTTCTTCTGTTCTCGGCGCTATGTCTTTTCGTTGCGGGCGCTTATGCCGCCGGCCAAGCGAGCCAGCAGACTGCTGGTACGAACGCCCAATCCACCAGCGCACCTACGGCCACTGCCTCTTCTTCCGAAGGTTCCAAGTACGTGGGGGCGGATACCTGCAAAACCTGTCATGAGGAAATTTATAACGCCTGGGAGAAAACGCCACATTGGAAGACCACACTGAACACAAAGGGCGGTCCCTCAAAGCAGGGTTGTGAGGGTTGCCATGGGCCCGGAGCCGACCACGTGGCGGGCGGCGGTGACAAGACCAAGATATTTGTGTTCGAGGGGAAGTCACGGCAGGAGACTAGTGCGCGTTGTCTAAGCTGTCACGGCGAAGCTCACCAGCAATCGCATTTCGCCGAGTCCGCCCACTCCAGTAGCGATGTCGGATGTCTCGACTGCCACTCTCCTCATCACGCCAAGGAAAAAGAGTTCCTGCTCGTCCGGGAGCAACCCCAATTGTGTTACGGATGCCACACCTCCGCCAAGGCAGACTTCGCCAAGCCTTATCACCACCGCGTCAACGAGGGATTGGTGCAGTGCGTGGACTGCCACAACCCACACGGGACAGAGACCGTGCGGCAGCTGCAAAGCCTGCCGAGCGGTGACGCCATTTGCTACAAGTGCCATGTCGACAAACAAGGCCCGTTCGTCTATGAGCACGTGCCCGTGAAGACTGAGGGCTGCAGCAGTTGCCACACCCCCCACGGTTCCACCAATCCACGGCTACTCAAGGTGATGCCGGTGAACATGCTCTGTCTGCAGTGCCACACTTTCTCGTCCACGTTGACGGCGGGCGGGCCAAGCGGTCCCGCGCACAATCAGTCGGCGAAGTATCAGGCCTGCACCATGTGTCACGCACAGATTCATGGCTCCAATTTCAGCAGTGTGTTTTTCAAGTAGGGAGCACCGAATGGCGCCGCCAAGAAAACTCGTGCACCGCTCTTCGCTAATCGACAGACCGGCGTCCCCATGCGTTCACGCCGAGCGCAGCCCAGCGGCCACCTGCGGTGACAGCAAACGTGGAATAGCGATGGCCCTGGCGGTGCTTTTGTGCGCAATGGTCGTGTCATCGCCAGAAACACTATTCGCCCAAACTCCCAGCGCGAATCCTACTGCGCCCGCAGCCCCGCCCGGCGAACCCGATGGCGTGACTCGCGGCGGGTACCAGATTCACCAGTCCATCGAACTGGGCTACCGGAGTAGCGACGTGACCGGCAGCGGCGACATGTACGACACACTGGTAAATCTGCAGACTGGCCCGCGAATCCTTGACCAGACGCTTACGATGCAGTCGATCGATCACCAGGGCCTGCTGTTCGACAATCTCTACCTCAACAGCGTGGGCTGGGGAGGCGATCCCAACAACTACGCACGCCTTCGCGCCGATAAGAACAAATGGTACAACTTCCAAAGCAGCTTCCGTCGGGATCAGAGTTTCTTCGACTACGACTTGCTGGCAAATCCGTTGAATCCCCCGACCTCTGCTCCATCGATTCCGATACTGAACTCGCCTCACTCGTTCGCTACCACGCGACGCATGAGCGACTTCGACCTCACGTTGCTTCCACAGTCCACAGTGAGCTTCCGTTTGGGATATTCGCATAACAATATGACCGGGCCTTCCTATAGCAGCATCCACGAGGGTACGGAAGCTTCGCTTCTGCAGGACTGGAACACAACCATGAACTCCTACCGCCTGGGAGTGGACTTCAGAATCGCGCCGCGCACCGTCCTCAGCTATGACCAATTTCTCGATTACTACAAGGGAGACACAGACTACCAGCTGAATCCCATCAATCAGGTACTCCTGCCCACCACGCCGGCAAGCTCGGTTTCGTTGGGCTTGTCCATCGATACTGCGAACAAGGAACCGTGCGGCGTGCCAACCGGCCAAAGCAGTCTGATCGTCAACGGGACCTTAACCAATGTCACATGCAGCGCGTACTTCAATTACTCGCGGGACCAGCGGATCCGTACCTCCACGCCCACCGAGCGCGTCAGCCTGCACAGCAACTACTTCCAGCGAGTAGAGCTGGTCGCTTCTTTCGCCTACAGCTCCGCAACTTCCAGCACCCCGTTGGACGAATCTTTTGGCGGGCTGATCACGCGTACCAGCACCCTCGCCTTCCTCGGTACCGGAACGGCCGCCGCCAACCGGATTTCTGACACAGCCGATCTCGGGGCCACCGTGCACCTGACCAAACATCTGCGCCTGATCGAGAAGTTTTATTTCTGGGCTTACCGCATCCCAGAGAATGGCAACTTCAGCGAAGTCGATAACGATTGCATAAATCCAAAAGCGTGTACGCTGCTGACCCCGCTGAGCGCTACCGCCCCGACGATTGTACCCACCTTGCAAACCGCGTCTTTCAATCAGACGTGGACGAGAAATCAGACCGAACTCGCCTGGGACGTTTCGAAAAAAGCGGGAGCGCGCATTGGTTACCGCTATGGCGACCGGGAGTTTAACCACTTCAATGATTTCCTTCCCGGCGACGAGGATCATTTTGTGGGCCTGGAGAAAACCGCGCTCTTCGGGCTCTGGGCACGGCCCACCCATGCGTTGCGATTGAATTTCGATCTGGAACACACGAACTTCAATGCCGTATTCGTCCGCATGTCGCCACGCAAGGAAGCGCGATACCGATTCCAGGCGACCTACACACCGCGCTCGTGGGCGACTCTGGGCGGATCGGTCAACATCCTGCAACAATCCAACCCCGACGCCGAGACCCATTATGTGGGCCACAACCAAAACTACGGGCTGACCGCGTCGCTTGCGCCGCGCGAACGCTTCGGGCTCGATCTCGCATACAACTTCAACAGCGTGATTCAGAATGCCATCATCTGTTTCAACGACACGCCGCCAGCCGGGGTGATCCTTCCGTTCGTGGCCAATGCCGCTAACAATAATTGTGCAGGCAACGATCCGTCGAATAACCTGATGGCCAACTCGTATTACACGGACCACACAAATTTCGGAATGGCCACGGTCAGGTTCAAACCTGCGAAGCGAGTGCTGGCCAATGTCGGCTACAGCATCAGTAACGTTGACGGCAGCGTGCCGCAGTTCAACATTCTGCAGCCTCTCGGCACAGTGCAATACAAGTACCAGCAACCGGTGGCGAACCTGAGCGTGGATATTGGCCACAAGCTGGCCTTCAACATGGGCTGGAATTATTACCAGTACGGTGAAGGTTCGTTTGTCGGCCCGACAGCGCCACGCTATTTTCACGCCAACGCACTGACCGAGTCCTTACGTTACGCATTCTGATGTTCTCGTTTTCAAGGTGGTGCAGGGACGGCCACAGAAACCTAACGTGAAGCACGATTCAGAGTTGTTGGACCAGCAAATTGAGAACCCAATCGACTGGAGTGAATATGAAAACGATCAAGATGCAAGTCTTCGCCACAGTGACAGCTATCGCCATCGGGTTTGTTCTCTCGTTGTCGGCGCACGCGCAGAGCGCGTCGGGTGCGCTTTACAAGTCCAAATGTGCTGCGTGCCATGGCGCCGACGGAACCGGTTCGGCGACGGGAAAGAAAATGGGCGCCCACGATTTCACAACGGCCGACGTGCAGGGAATGTCGGACTCTGAGCTCGCCACTATCATTACGAGCGGCAAGAACAAAATGCCCAAGTATGGGGCATCTCTGAAGCCGGAGGATATTAACGGACTGGTGGCCTATATCCGGACATTCAAGAAGTAGTCGTGGTTCAGGGCGGCCGAAAAGATCTGCCACGAAGCCGAGAGTGTCATCGCAGAAACGGATAGACGCTACAAGCACGGAGGGTGGCTGTTTCCAATGAATCTGCGAGAACGAATCCGAAACTCGTCGCAGCCGATCTATTTTCTGGGCCAGAATCCTGTCACGCTCACCGGAGCCGTGATCACCACCAGCACGGCGCTTACCACGATCGCCTTCTGGTTCTATGAGATCTTCCTGCCGGGACCGCCGCATCCCTACATCGGCATCCTGGTCTTTCTCACCCTCCCCGCCATTTTCGTACTGGGCCTGTTGCTGATTCCACTCGGCATCTGGCTCAGGCGTCGAAGTCTGGGCGGCAGTGGGCAACTGCCGGCGGTTTTCCCTGCCATTGACCTCCGGCTGCCCGTGGTGCGGCGCACTTTGGAGTGGGTGGTCGTGGCCACCGGGATCAATCTTCTCATCATTGGAACCGCATCCTACCGCGGCGTGGAGTACCTGGATTCGACGAATTTCTGCGGAACCACCTGTCACGTTATGCTTCCCGAGAATACCGCCTACCACGTTTCCCCGCACGCGCATGTAGCTTGTGTGGACTGCCACATTGGCCCTGGGTTGCCATGGTTTGTGCGAGCGAAAGTTACAGGCCTGCGGCAGGTTGTCATGGTAACGTTCCACACCTTTCCGCGCCCCATTCCTTCGCCCGTAAAGGACCTCCGTCCAGCCAGCCAAACCTGCGAACAATGTCACTGGCCCGGCCGTTTTGCGGGCGATAAATTGCTGGTTCGCGCCAGCTATACGGACGATGAGAAAAACACGCCGCAAACAGATGTTGTGATGCTGAACGTGGGAGGAAGCAATGGGCAGGGAGTGAGCGGAATCCACGGGCACCATCTCGCCGACGCGGCCCGCATCCGCTACGTTTCAACCGACCCGCAGCGGCAGACGATCCCGGCCGTGTATTACACCGACGATAAAGGAAAGACCACCGAATTCATTTCGAGTGATGCCAAGCCAACTCAAAAGCAGTTGGACCAGGGGGAACATCGTGTGATGGATTGTCTGGATTGCCACAACCGACCCGCGCATGCCTCCGAGATGCCCGAAACCGCTGTGGACAAGCAAATGTCTCTCGGGCGTATTAGCCCAATGCTTCCTTACATCAAGAAAAAGGCTGTCGAACTTCTCAAGGTGGACTATCCCACCCGCGATGCAGCGCATCAGCGCATTACTGACGCACTCACAGATTTCTATCGAACGAATTACCCGGAGATTGATCGCGCGCAGCACGCATCGGTGCAGCAATCAGGCGAAGAGGTGGCGGCGATCTATCTCCGCAATATCTTCCCCGACATGCGTGTCAGCTGGGGTACGCACCCGAATAACCTCGGCCACATGGATTCGCCAGGCTGCTTCCGCTGCCATGACGGCAGTCATACCAGTGCCGACGGCCAGACCATTACCAATGACTGCTCCGCGTGCCACCAGATCATCGCATCGGGAGAGAACAATCCCAAGATCCTGACGGATCTAGGAATGAAGTAGGAGTGGCAGTCTGGAGACTGACAAGAATGACGACGCGCGGCGTAGGTGGGTATGGGCAAATGTCTGCGCTAACTCGCGAAAATTCCTTGGCATGTTTGTGACTTGCCTTTACCTGCAACTGGGCGAGCGGTCAGGATTTCTCAGGCAGGAGCAGAACCAGAGTCTCAAGTTCGTTTGCCGTGTCGTGCGCGTGGTCGGCCGCTTTCAGCATCAGCTGTTCCAATTTTCGCGTTGACTCATCGTGATCCATACACCCTCCTTTCTTGAAATACAGGCGACCGGGGGGCGACACTGATCACTGTTGATCAGAAAAACGACAGCGCGGTTGATACGCTCGAATTTCCTACTCGGGAAAAGAATAAGCGGAGTTAAACATGACGCCCAAGATGCATGCAGCTGTTGTTGAGCAATTCGGAAAACCTTTATCACTTCTGGAATTGGACGTTCCCTCTCCCCGAGCAGGCCAAATCCTGGTCAAAACCGAGGCCTGTGGCGTATGCCACACCGATCTCCATGCGGCCCACGGCGACTGGCCGGTGAAGCCCACGCTCCCGTTCATCCCTGGCCATGAGGCCATCGGTCTGGTCGCTGCCACTGGATCGGGCGTGACAATTGTAAAGGAGGGCGACCGGGTCGGGGTGCCCTGGCTCTACTCAGCGTGCGGTCACTGCGAGTACTGCCTAAGAGGCTGGGAAACGGTATGCGCTCAGGCTCAGTTCGGCGGCTACACCGTTAACGGCGGCTTTGCCGAATACATCATCGCCGACCCAAATTACGTTGCCCATGTGCCCGCGGGTCTTACGGCGGTGGAAGCCGCGCCCTTGGTCTGCGCTGGGATCACGACCTACAAAGGGATTAAGCAGACTGAGGCACGGCCCGGCGAATGGATCGCTATCTCTGGCGCTGGCGGACTGGGTCACCTGGCCATCCAATATGCGAAGGCCATGGGACTCCTCGTCTGCGCAATCGACATCGACGATGGCAAGCTGGCCCACGCCACGCGCCTGGGTGCCGATTTCGTCATCAATGCCAAGACTGGAGATCCGGCAGCCGCTGTCAAGAAGGCGACCGGCGGCGGAGCTCATGGTGTTCTGATTACCGCGCCTTCGCTCATCGCTTTCAAGCAAGGCGTTGGCATGACCCGGAAGCTTGGCACTTGCGTGTTGGTCGGGCTGCCGCCAGGTGAATTCCCAGTTCCGCTCTTCGATGTGGTGGCGAACTGCATAACCATTCGCGGTTCGTTCGTCGGCACGCGCCAGGATATGGCCGAGGCCCTCGCCTTCGCTGTCGGAGGCAAGGTCAAAGCCGATATCGAGCTACAGCCCCTATCTTCAATCAACCAGATCTTCGAACGACTTGAGCGCGGCGATGTGCCGTCACGCGTGATCCTCGACTTCGCGCCCGCTAAAACGAAGAACCAGCGCTCGAAGGTAGCTCAGCATTTCGCAACCACTGGTGCAGGTTCTGCAAGAGATCTGTGAGGCTCGCCGCCCTTTCGACTGGGATTGTGCGGGATTGGTGGGGCTGGTGCCAAGCCACTTCGAGAAACTTGCGGGCCGCAGGCGGCTCCCTCCGGGTTCATCCGGGACTCGTGGGAGCGGGTTTCACGTCGAGACAGGTATGCGAAGTTCTCCGTCATCGCAGGGTATTTTGACCGTGCGGAGACTAAAGTGCGGCCCCCGGACGGGGCCCTGCGTGACTATTTCTTCTGAATTGATTTCAGGTAATTCGTGAGATTAGTGATCCGCCGGGTGGACTGGAGTTTAGTAAAAACAGCGGCCCTGGATCGGCTGTCCTCATTCGATCGATCAATATTGAGGTGTCTTACAGCGGCTCGCTGCTGAAATCTGCATCACGTCAGAAGCGACAAGGAGGAACCAAATGAACCAGAGCACGAAGGACGAAATAAGAGGCAATATTCATGAGGCGAAGGGCACCATCAAAGAAACGGCGGGCCAGGTCACCAATAACCCCAATCTGACAGCCGAAGGCCAAAACGAAAAGCTCGCGGGCAAAGTTCAAAAAAAAGTGGGCCAGATTGAAAAGGTGTTGGAGAAGTAACCGAGCGCGGCGCAGTTGCGCTCATTGGTAGCATCGTGCTCCGAGTATCAGGTAGAAGGTAATGACTTCCTCAGCACTGCTATTTCCGGTTTAACGTTCGGAGGAAAGGAATATCCATAGTGTTGATACTGATTATCATTTTGGTGTTGGTTTTAGGGAGTGGTGGAGGGTACTACGGCCATAGCCGCTGGGGTTATGGTGGCGGTGCGGGCATAGGACTGGGAACCATATTGTTGATCCTCCTCGTGGCTTATATGTTGGGCGTCTTCCACTGAGGCAAACCCCGCCATCCGATATTCTGCAAGGGCCAGTGTTTTTTTGTGGCCCAAGACTAAGACGGCGCCGCCGTCGCGGAATGGCCGCGGACTGAATGGTGCGTCAGTGACGGAGTAGACTTCCTTTTTTCGGAAACGAGGTTCTAGCCGTTGAGAATGATGTTGAGAAGTGCACTGTGAACTTGCAAGCCGCTTCCGCCGTCGTAGGCGATGAAGCCTAACTTCCGGAACCTGTTCATGAAAAAACTGACGCGCGACCGGGTTGTACCGATCATTTCTGCTAGGGTCTCCTGACTGATCTTGGGGATCACAGCCTCCTGCTTACCTTCCTTCCCGAAATGAGCAAGCAACAGCAATACTCGGGCCAGTCTTTTCTCACTGGAATTGAAAAGCTGGTCAACTAAATCCTCTTCGTATCGGATGTTCCGTGCTAACAAATATCCCACGAACATATCGGAAAATTTGTGTTCCCGGTGAAGCACTTCATTCATTGACTTCTTGTCAATCTTCATCACGGAGCAATCGGTCATGGCGGTAGCCGAGCACAGCCGGAGAGGTTGGCCTGCAAGGCAACCTTCACCGAAGAAGTCGCCCTCGTTCAGAATGCCTATGGTGGCTTCCTTTCCAATTTTCGACACAACGGCAAGTTTTACCTTTCCCTTCTGAATATAAAAAACCGCATCGGACGGGTCACCCTGGGCAAATATCGTGTGCTTTTTGAGAAAAGCCACGATCTTTCTGCCGCCGTTGATGGTCGAAAGGAAGGTCTTGGGATCGAATTGGATGAGTTTCTTGGACGCTTTCACGAGCGTCATAATTCTCCCCTCATGAGTTGTGAATGCGCGGAAGACTTACTGTGTTTTGAAGAATAAATGCGCAAGTAAGGACGGGAACAGCGTCAAGCCTGTGGGCAGAGTGCGACTCCGCCTAACGGACACGATAATTTCACGCGTGCGGGCGAAAGTCAACTATCCGGCTTCGAGCTTTTCTACGGCGAGCTGGCAAGGGCACGATTGATTATCGCCACCCCCTGGCATTCCAAACTCGCCCGACCTGACAGTAAGCTTTTTTGCAATACGAGCGATACAAATCGTTCCGCGGATAAGCAAACACGTCCACCCCTAGCCCTCTTTCACGTTCTGGGCCAACCCGTGAAACTCCTTGGCTTGCTTGTGGATCGCCTTTCCTTGCACCTGTGCAAGCTGTCTAGATTGTCCACTCGGCAAAAGCAAAACTATAATAGTCCTTCAAGTTCAGTAGCCGCGCTGTGAACGTGGTTGGCCTCTGGCCCCTGCCTCCATCAGGCGTTCAAATTTCCGTATTGACGCGATGTGATCCATATATCCTCTTTCCCCAGAGTCCATTCCATGGCCTGGTGGGAGTGATCACTCTTGAACAGAGACGTCCTCTCGTAATTGGTAGCATTAAGCACTGATGGACCCGGTTGTGAACACAAGGAGATCTCATGGCTAAGTCTACAAACCCTGCGCACGTGGCCGGCGGGAGTGCCGGTGCCGTCATTATTGAGAGTGTCGCAGATATTCTCGAGCGCGACCTCGATGCTGTAATTCGGGAATGGCTCATGCGAGTCGATAAGGAGCCGGAGTTGACTGCTATTCCTTTGAGTTTTGAGGACCGCACGGGCCACCTTCCTCAGCTTCTACGTGATGTCATTGTGCGGTTACGTTTGGACGATGAAACCAAGGCTCCGATTTCTCAGGCGGCGGCTCACCATGGAGATTTACGCGCCCAACAGGGCTACACGGTGGCCATGGCGGTGGAGGAATCCCGGTTGCTCCAGGTGAGCATTTTTACGACATTGCATAAAAGCCAGAGCCATTTGGAGTTCGATACGGTACTTCCCGCGGTTGTGACGATCGCGGACGAGGTGGACGCGCAACTGAAGCAGCAGATGCTGCGCTTCATGGCTTCAGATGCCGCCAAGCTAGTCGCGACAGCGAAGTTGGCAAGAGTAGCGAAGACAGCCTAGATCGCACAGCACGCTGTCGCGGGCCTCGGCCAGATCACAAGCCAAAGGAGCCAACTTACGGCATCGAATACAAATAAGAAGGGCCACGACTGTGTCCTACTAGTCGCGTCTGACGCTGATGCGGCAGCAAGAGTTTTGGGCGAACTAGGTTCCGTAACGGAAGAGCGGTTCGAGGTGGAGTGGGTCACCGAACTTTCTCGTGGGATTGAGCGACTGTGCGACGGAGGGGTGGGGGCGGCAGTGCTTGATCTGAACCTGCCGGATAGCAAAGGTGTCGAGACGTTCGATAAGCTTTTTCAGGCCGCGCCTGGTGTGCCAATTTTGATCTTGAGTGATGCCGATACAGAAGGAGAGGCTAGGCAAGCGGTACAGCGTGGCGCCCAAGATTACCTGCTCAAGGAGCAAGCCGATGGCTACCGTTTAAGGCGGACGGTGCGCACGGTAATGGACCGCTGGGCGGCCGAGGCAGTCAGCCGAGAAAATGCACTCGCGACCATTACGCTCGACTCGATTGGGGAGGGGGTCGTGCGCACGGACTTATGTGGCAACGTCACCTATCTAAATAGATTCGCAGAAAGGATGAGCGGATGGTTTCGAGAGGAGGCACTGGGCCGTCCAGTTGCGGACGTGCTCAGACTCGTCGATAGTGTTAGCGGCGAGGTCCTTCCCAATGTCGTAGTAATTGTCACGCAGGGAGATAAAAGCGCGATGACTACGACCAAATGTATAAATTGCACGCTGATTCGACGAGACGGCTTGGAATTTGGAATTGAAAACCGAGTAGCGATTATCCATGACCAAGATGGGGATACAATTGGGGCGGTGATTTCTTTCCGCGACGTGAGCACGGCCCGGGCCGCTTCGCTCGAAATGTCGCGTGTGGCCCAACATGACGTCCTGACGCAATTGCCGAACCGAACGCTGTTCGACGACCGCTTGACGCAAGCGATTTCACTGGCAGAACGTCAGAACAAGCAACTAGCGGTGCTGTTTGTCGATGTAGATCAATTCAAGAGAATCAACGACACACTGGGCCACGCCGTCGGGGACAACCTGCTCCGGTCGGTCGCTGGCCGATTGACGGCTTGTATCCGGCGGACGGACACGGTAAGCCGTCTGGGCGGAGACGAATTTCTGATTCTACTTCCTCAAGTGGAGCACGCCGAAGACGCAGCGATCACTGCGCGAAAAATTTTAAGGGCGATGGCGTCACCGCATATTATCGATAACAAAAGTCTGGACATTAACGTCAGCATTGGGGGTAGCACCTACCCCGCCGATGGGCAGGACGCGGAAAGTTTGCTGAGTCAGGCTGACGTTGCCATGTACGAAGCCAAGCAACATGGTCGCAATAGCTATCAGTCGTTCCGAAAAGAAATGACCACTCGCCTGGCAAAGAGACGGTTGTTGGAAGCGGATTTGCGCTCGGCACTCGGGCGTGACGAGTTTTTGCTGCACTACCAACCCAAGATCAATCTACAGACAGGTCAGGTCACGGGGATGGAAGCGCTGATCCGCTGGCAACATCCCGAGCGGGGAATGCTACTTCCGGCGACCTTCGTGCCAATCGCCGAAGAGTGCGGTTTGATACTACGTATAGGACAATGGGTATTATTAGAAGCATGCAGACAAGCCCGAGAGTGGAGCGAATCGGGGCTCGGGGCTGTGCCGATTTCGGTGAACGTGTCCGCCGTCGAATTCCAGTCCAAGGATTTTCTATCAGGAGTTCGGGCCGCGTTGATCGCTACCGGGATGGAGCCGCGAAATCTAGAGCTGGAACTAACCGAGACCGTGCTGATGCAAGACGCGGAGTCTGCTGTTATAACACTGCGCGATTTGAAGGCGATGGGGGTGAGGGTGGCCATCGATGACTTTGGCACGGGTTACTCCAGCTTTACCTACCTGCTGCGTTTTCCGGTAGACACGCTGAAAGTCGGTCAGTCGTTCGTGCAGGACATCACGTCGGATCACGATGGGTCAACCCTTGTCGGCGCTATGATCAGTATCGGAAAGAGTCTGAAGCAGCGAGTCGTTGCAGTAGGAGTGGAAACCGCTTCGCAGCTCGACTTCCTCCAGCGCCACGAGTGCGGCGAGGGGCAAGGCTCTTATTTCAGCAATCCAGTTGTGGCCGAGCAGGCGGCGAGGCTGTTTAAGTCGGGTGTGCAAGAAGCAGTGGTTCATTAGATTCTCGTTTCTTGCGTTCTACCCCTGCTACGTAAACGTGATGCAGTTCTGCTAACGGGCTGAGCTGCTCATCTCGGCAATGCCGCACTACGGATTACGCTACGGTTTTTCCCGGCGACCCGGGATTTTCAGCGACTCGAGGTCGTCCGCCTCATGTAAGTCCTTTGAAAGCCGTGTATGAGCCGATGCGTGCAAAGGGCTTGTGCTTAACTCTCTCTGCTTCGAATGTTGAATTCTATCTGTCGCCTTAAAACCGTTATTGGCAAAGAAGATTTCTTATTGCCAAACGAACAGTGCGTCGGCTTCCGTGCGAACTGATGTCCACCTGGATCTCACGACCCGGTTTTCCATGCAGTTGCCTCGACAGATCTTCCTGAGTCATTTCGATCGTGCTTAGTCCATTCGCGGAAAGGATTTGATCGCCTACACTGAAGTTCGCTTCCGACGCAGGAGTCGGACTCCAGACCGCCATAACAGTAAAGAACCCGGTAGAGTCTTTCGCAAACTGAATACCGATTGTACTGAAACGATCTTGATCAGCCTTAAAGTTAGGATCAGGGCTCAAATACAGAGAGTCATTCGCAAAATCGAGTAAAACCACAAATCGCATTAGGAAATCACTGCCCAGTAGACCGCTGATGCCGGGATTTGAAAGAATCCCAGCAGACGTCGGTGGTTGTACTCTCATGGGCAGGTTTTCATAAGAAGCACGTCCAATCAGCATCTGAGGTATGCACACCAATTTAGAAGTCGCTGGCGTTCCCGAGGAGCGAACACCCTCGATGGCCGGCAGCAGCCGCTTGTCTTGATTCAGTCTTGACCATCCTCCCTGCGACAAGGAGCTGAAGTTCGTGCCGGTATCAAGCAGAAACGTCAACGGAACCCCACCAGATTTCAAGTTAGCGAAATATCGGTTACCGATTCTACGCAGTTTGATGGGAACACCATGATGTATGGCGGATATTGGTCCGAACGTGACAGCCCCTGCGGAGTAGTCGAGGGTTACTGCAAATTTGCCAAGAATGTCATTTCCTAAGATTCCGTCGATATGTACTCCCAGCGCTTTGGAGCTTGCCGCCAAATCATTCGTCAACATTCTTATATTTTTGATGTGAACAGATTGAATGTCTACGTTGGTAACGAGCACGACATCAGTTTGATCCGACGAATAGGGTCCCTGAATATTCGCAAGTCCAACTGGACGAAATCCGAGCCGCTGTGCGAACTCCCGATCAAGGAGTGAGTGCTCTGCACCCGTATCGAGCAGCAGAACAGCTGGTTCTCTATCTATTCGGACTTCTATCAGGAATGTGCCGTCAACATTACGCGATTGTGCGTCCGCGTATTTGATCAAAGTTCCGCTCAAAATAATGAGAGCTATGACCAACAACATCACTTTGGAGAGTTGTGATACGCAGATTCTAGTCGGCATATGCGTAGTGGCGTCATCAGAATTGACCTGAAAGTGCAGAGGACTCTTACCAGATACACCAGCAACCCCGCGCAGATGACCAGCGTGATGCTCGGTCCAGAACTCATATTCGCCTCAACGTACGCGCTCCCAGAAAACCGCATAAGCGAGCGACACCGCAAAAAAAGAAATATCACGTCTTGCATCGCTAGCCCGTTCACCTTTAGAACTTGACCATGATTGCCATGTCGATGAACTGCTCATCTCGTCGCAGATCGGGAAACCACACAGTGCTGCCTTGTGCGCTGCAAGCCGTTTGCGCGCCGCTGAGGCTCTCTTGCATGGACGAATTCCCGTCGTTGCAGGCAAAGAATTGGGGATATCCATTGTTGGTATATGGCACTCCACCCGAACCCGGCGGCGTCACTCCACCTCGTCCCGACCAGTACGGCACACTGGCATGACGATAGTCATATTCCCATCGGAACGTGATGTACTGGCTGGGCATGTAGTCAAACGTGACCGACGAATCCCAGGCCTTGAACGGGTCCGAGGGATTTCCGGTAAAGTAGGGTGCGTTGATCGCCGCCGACGGCGCCGTCTCTCCGTTGATGGGAGGGTCCAGAACCAGATAGCGTCCGGGATTGTTGATCTGGCCTCCGCCGACGGTCAATGCGTAGCGGTCCTTCTTGAACCACATCCGGTTGTAGAGCATGAATCCGATAAAACTCTGCTTAGGATTAATCCCCGCAGCAAAATGGTCACCCCCAATCGATTTCGCATCCTTTGTGTCTCCATGACAGCCCACGCCTTGCAGATATACCCCCGCCGAGGTAGTCGTGCTGGGGCCAAACTCGCAGCCCATATCGCCGGTGAAGGTAAACGCCATCTTGTCGAGGGTTCTTCCCGGTCTGTCGAAATACTTTATCTCGATGCTGTCATCAGTGTGGATGCGGCCGCGGTTCGGTATGTAAAGGTCGTCATGGCCGAGCCCGTAGTTGTTGGAAATGACGTTCACCCAAGGTCTGGGAGTCCACTTAATCTGCCCCCCCAGGCCTTTCCGTGAGTTGGCTGAGCCGTACGACTGCCATCCATTGATGAACCACGGCTCGATCTTCAAATGGGAGGTCGGGAAAATCTGAACTCTCAACCCATTGAAGAACCATGGCGTGTTGGAAGAGACATACGAAGGCTGATAGGCCCAGTTGTCGAAGTTGTAGAAGCTGAACAGCCCGATGTACGACATGAATATTCCTGCATCAATGTTGATCCCGTTCAGTGCATTGATGTGGTAACCGCCGTAGGCTTCTGAGACGTAGCGGTAGGCATCGCTCAGGTCCCATTGGCCCTTCGCTGGACTGGCGTCATTGCGTGGCGTCGCCGTCGAATACATGCCGAACTGCGTCATCAAACGAGCGCGAACATTGTCGTAGTGGAAGTCGCCGCCAACCCCGAGTTGTTCCAACTGGATCTCGTTGGAGCGAAATATTTCACTCGACCCACCCATCGAGTTGTCTACGGGCTTGTTGAAATCGTAGGTATAAGAAACATCGGCTCGGATTTCCGGAGTGAAAAACTTTGAATCAAAAGCTGCTTCTTTGGTGCGTGGATTGCCGTTCAGCCAGGTCCAGTCCCAGTCCGAAAAGGGCACGATCTTTTCTTTCTTGGCCGGCGCGAGTTCTGGAGATTGCACCGCCGGCGGGGACACAGCGAGGGAAGATGGAATCGATGCCGACCGCCCCTCCGGCCCCGCATTTGCCGGCGCGGCGCTGGTTGCCGTGGCAGGCATCGACGCCGTTGCGCTGGGGTTGCCAAAATCTGCCGCCGCGGCAGACGGTTCCGCAGCAGACTTTTCCGCGGCGCTACGAGCCTTCAGTTCCGCTTCCAACTGCTCAATGCGCAGCTTCATCGCTTCCAGTTCTTTGGCCAGCGCCTCGTTTTCGGCAATCCTCTTCGGCGCTTCTGCCGGTCTAGCGCTGCTCGTGCTCTTGTCAGGAGCCGCAGCATCTCGAGCGGGCTGGGCAGATGGCGGCGGAACCGCATCGTTCACCTTCGCCGACTGCACTACTGACTGGGGCTCGGTCTGCGCGTCACTTCGCGGTGCCTCAGCCCCTGCAACAATCAGTAAAACCCCAAGAAAAAACCATACCGCCGCTGCATCTCGTCGCCTAGCCCGCTTCGTTCTCACGGCCTCTTCCTCCCCGATTCCAATGTGCCGTTCGTGCTGTTGCTTCCCAAGGATTCACCGCCCGCCACCGCCCAGGCACTGAACTTGCAGGCGACATGCGAGATTCGAACATCGAATTTTCAACCCGTCTCGAAAACTTCCTGCGCTGGTTCCTCGCCTTCTGCGGCCACTACAGGAATCACCCAATGGCACACCGCATCCGCGCCCTCCCGAAGCAGAGCAATCAAGAACCGGATCATAAACGCGGTCCCCCACACGCGATGACCACGAGTGCAAAAGCCGCCCACGTCGCGCTACTCCATTGTCGCCGTCCTGAAACCTGTAGTTCACCACTGCGGGGCTAAGGGCGATCTAAGGAAGTTCTAAAGATTTCGTAAGGGAATGGTCACGGAAGAATTGACGGGGTCAAATTTCGTAACCGGATACGACGACGAAAGCTACACGGGAAGCATCCTGCAGGTATATACCAAATCACACTTTCTCGATCACTTGGCACGAGACACGGGCGGGCACTAAAGGAATCGTAAAGGCAGGCTGCAAAGAAACGATAGCCCGCATCGGGGATTCTGATAAAGTGAATTGACCGCTGATGTCGCGCTGTAATTCCAGGAGCTTGAACCAATTACAAAACAGACTTTCGTCTAGTGATAGAGCTTGGCAAACCCTTCGCCCCGCGCACGCGGCCAATGCTTGCTCGCATTTCCCCTGTGCTGCTGGCATTCATTCTGGGCGGCATGTCACCGTTACATGGTCAAGATCAGCCGCCTAGTTTTGACGCAGCGGGACCGATCGCAACGGATCGGCCCGCGGTTACGAACTCCAGCGTGGTGGTCCCGGCCGGCAGCCTGCAGGTGGAGAACGGTTTCCTTGAAACCAGCAGGCAGCGAGAGAGCGTCGTAGACGGTCCGGAGAGCTTGATTCGTTTTGGTGTCACTACGAGGACTGAGTTGCGTTTCACTTTGCCGGACTATTTTCACAACCTGACCGCTAGCGATGGCTCAGGATTCGGCGATGTTGCCATCGGCGTAAAACAACAGCTTGGTCCCACGCCGGGTAAGTTCGATGTGTCCGTGATCCTGTTCCTCAGTTTCCCGACCGGTGCCAACGGCGTGTCCAGCGGCGGATACGATCCGGGAATGCAAGTGCCTTGGTCGCGCGCCTTGTCCACAAACTGGACGGCGGCCGGAATGTTCTCGGTGTACTGGCCCACACAGGGTCGCGCGCGAAACGTGACCGGCGAATCTACGTTCTTGTTAGATCGGCAGTTGACGAAACCCTGGGACGCGTTTGCCGAGTACGCGGGGGACTTTCCTGAAAATGGTGGGCCGCGGCACTTGCTGCACTTCGGGACAGCTCTGAAGATCACCAAGCAGCAACAGATTGACTTTCATTTCGGCGTGGGCCTGTCATCGGCCGCGGTGGATCATCTCCTCGGGATCGGCTACTCGTTCCGCATTTAGGCGATCGGTCGCTAGGCGAGCTTTAGGTAAACTTGTTTCCTTACAAGCACACCGTCGCGGCACTAGAATGCTGCATGCAGGGCGAGAGGGGACCTAGCACTTTCGGGGACCCGGTAATTGTTTTCATGACGCTTGGGGTCGTGCTGCTCGTGAGTAGATAGTGGATTTCTACAGCGCAATTCAATACGTGTTGTTTGTGGTCATCGTCACCGCCCTGGTGAAGCCCTTGGGCGGGTACATGGAACGGGTCTTTTCCAGGCAGCGGACCAACTTTGATCGTTTTTGTCTTCCTGTTGAGCGGCTGATCTATCGCATCAGTTTCGTAGATCCAAATGTAGAGATGACGGGCAAAGAGTATGCGACGTGTTTTGTTCTCTTTGGCTTTGCCGGCACGCTCCTGTTGTACGCCATTCTCAGACTGCAGCAATTCCTACCCTGGTTCTTTCCTGAATACCACACGACGCCGTTATCAGCAGACTTGGCTCTGAATACGGCGATCAGTTTCTCGACGACTTCTACCTGGCAGGCATACGCCGGCGAGAACACGATGACCTATTTCAGCCAGATGGTGGGACTCTGCGCGCAGAACTTTTTAGCTGGCGCAGCGGGGTTAGCTGTGGGCGTTGCCTTTATCCGTGGCCTTGCCCGGCAACTCTCTGACACGCTGGGAAACTTCTGGGTCGATCTGACGCGGTCCCTGCTCTGGATCCTATTGCCGGGAGCAGTGATCGGCGGCCTGCTGCTGGTCTGGCAGGGTGTTCCGATGAACTTCCGCCACTATAGTGTCATCACTACCGTCGAACATACCCAGCAGGTCATACCGCAGGGTCCAGTAGCCGCACTGGAGATCATCAAGAATCTGGGTACAAATGGCGGCGGCTTCTTCAACGCGAATGGAGCCCATCCTTATGAGAATCCCACGTCGCTTGCGAACTTTCTCGAAATGTTGGCGATCGTACTCCTGCCTGCGGCCTTCACTAACACCTTCGGCAGGATGGTGGGCCAGCCTCGGCAAGGATGGCTTCTCTACAGTGTGATGCTGCTTCTCTTCGTCTGCGGACTGATATTCGTACATCACTTTGAACAACGGGGCATTCGCCAGGCTGGAAACGTGAATTTCCGACACAGTCGCCTCCAGTCTGGCCCGAACATGGAAGGCAAGGAGGTGCGCTTCGGCATTGGTGGTTCCACCCTCACAGCTGTCGTAACATCAAACACAGCCACGGGATCAAACAACTCAATGGACGACAGCTACACCTCGCTCGGTGGCATGGTTTTGCTCGTAAACATGCTGTTGGGAGAGATCGTATTCGGAGGTCTGGGAACTGGTCTTTACAGCATGGTCATGGCCGCTGCTGTCGCTGTATTTCTCGCGGGACTTATGGTTGGACGGACACCTGAGTATCTGGGGAAGAAGATCGGACCCGCGCAGAACAAAATGATCATGCTGTACGCTTTGGCCGCGCCGCTGGTCGTGCTTCCACTCACCGCAATCGCCGTAAGTACCAAAGTGGGGCTTGCTGGGTTGACGATCAACGGCGGACCGCATGGTTTCAGCGAGATTCTGTTTGCCTATACCTCCTGCTTCGCCAACAATGGCCAAAGCTTTGCCGGTCTGAGTGCGAACACTCCGTTTTACAACCTCACCACAGTATTGGCGATGATGGTGGGTAGATTCGGCTTGGCGATTCCCGCATTGGCATTCGCAGATCTGTTTGGTCGCCAGAGAAGCACCCCTACTTCGTCGGGAACTCTTCCGACCGATTCTTTGGTGTTTGGGGTCCTGCTCACGACCTGCTTGATAGTTATGGTGGCCCTGAGCTATCTTCCTGCCTTGGCCCTCGGTCCGGTACTGGAACGATTGCTCTTTGCAAGATAGAGCGCTTGAATTATTCGAAAAGCTTAGGAGGAGAGCAGACTGGATGGCTACCGCTCGGGCCTTCTGCAACATCTGCCAAAGCAAAGTGTCAGCCGACACCATTTTGAGCGACGATGCTCTTTGGCGAGCGCTGGATCTCGGCGAGGACATCAGTGTCATGCACGTCTTTGTGGACAGGATGACAGTTCTGCTGACCACATCTGGCGTTTGAGTAGTCACGAAAAGGAGAACCTCCGCAAGTACCTAAGCTCGGGGCGGGGCTAGTCCACTTTATTCTGCCCGTTGCGACCCGTCTAACCCGAATAGACTCGATTCGGCCATCTGGAACCAACCCTCAATCATTACACTTTTACGAATAAATTATGATTTCTTTATTCGATATTTACCGATTGTGGTTCCCAATGGTCTGGCTTGAGTGATTCTGGCAACGATTCCGGTGCTTGGATCCGGGCCAGAAGGCTGCCTTGTTCGTCAAAATCCTAATGACGGTGCTATGCACGGCAGGTACCGCGTTTTATGGGCGATTCCTCGTGGCTCTATGCAAGGAATGCAAGCCTCGCTCGGTCGGTTATTGGGTCCGTCTGCGACTCGTCTCGGGCGAAATCGCGATCGCTGAACCCCCGCGACGGAGAAAACCCGTGACTCGCGCTGCGTGATAGTGAGTTGAAGCAGAACATCATGGAGGTCAAGTATGTTGGGGCGAGTGAAGATTGCAGGGTTGATCGTGATCATCGCAATGTTGATCAAAACTTTCGCCATGCCTGGGACTTCGGTCGCACAAAAGGCGGCGGCTCCGAAGCCGCAGGATAAATTGGCGCTCGGAGAGGAACAAGCCGAGCAATTGTTGCTCCTAATAGACACCGACAAGAGCGGCAAGATCTCGAAACAAGAGTGGATGAAGTTTATGGAAGCGGAGTTCGACAGACTGGATAAGGACAAGAAAGGGCAGTTGGACGTCAAGGAACTGACCCAGTCGAAGTTGCGGTTGAGCCATTTCATAAGTGTGGGGAAGTGACACTTCTCAACAAGAGTCCCGACCCACTCATCGCCCCCTCAGTTTCCGCCTGCGGATGCGAATTCGATTATGAGTTGCAGTTTTATTTGGTTGCAGAGACGCATTCCTTTTTCGTCGGTAACTTTGCGGCCCCATTTTCTTCGTTGGGGTTTCCACTCACGGCCTGCTTGATAATGATGGTGGCCCTGAGCTATCTTCCTGCATTGGCGCTCAATCCCTTAGCAGAACGATTGCTCTTCACAAGATAGTGCGTTTGAAATTCACATCGCATGCTCGCACCGCGCCCTACCAAGCTCCGTTCGCAACGCGACATTAATCTGTGGCGGATCCCGCTGCAGCTCTCACTCGTCGCGGTCGCGCTGTTCGGGATCACCCTGATTCCGGACATCCTTGACAAGTATGGCGTTATTCACATCCCGTCGTGGTTGACGATGGGCAGCATTGACGACGCGCGCGCGATCCTGTCGGCGATGATGGGCGCAGTCGCGACCGTGCTCGCGCTGATTTTCTCGGTTGCACTGCTTGTGCTGTCGATGGTCTCGACGCTGTTTGGCCCGCGCCTGCTCTATCGCTTCCTGCAGGACTGGGTTACCCAGGTCACGATCGGCATGTTCATGGGCACGTTCGTGTACATCTGTCTCGTCTTCCTCGTCACGCATCAGGATCCGGGGTCGTCGTTCATCCCGCAAATCTCGCTGATCACGGCCTGGATACTGGTCGTGCTCAGCTTCGGATTCCTCGTCTACTACAGCCATCGGGTTGCGAAATCGATCCAGAACCCCGACATGATCGGCGCGATCGTCGACGATTTGTACGTCGCCGCCGGCCGAGCGCACGTGCCCGGCCCCGGCGAGGGCACGGGAGTCGTGCCCGATGACGCCACGATTCTCCGCCAGGCTGAGACTGGCGGTACCGTGTCGTGCGCAAAGAGCGGATACCTACAACACGTCGATCACGGCGCCCTGGTCGCGGCCGCGCGCGCGGCGGACGCACTGATCGTGCTGAGGTTCCGCCCTGGCCAGTTCGTGCTCCGCGGCGAGCCGCTCGCTGCAATCGTCCCAGCGGACAAAGTCGGCGCCATCGAAGCCGCGCTTGATCGGGGAATTCAGATCGGCCGTCACCGCACGCTCACCCAGGATAGCGAGTTCGGCATCGCGCAGGTTGTTGAGATCGCGATCCGTGCGCTGTCTCCCGCGGTCAACGATACATTCACCGGCGTTGCCTGCGTCGACTGGCTCGCCGACGCTCTGCTCACGCTGGCCGAGCGGCCGCCGCTCGAAGGGAACTGGTACGACACCGGCAGCCGGCTCCGGGTATGGATGCCGCCGGTGCGGCTAGAGCGCCTCGCCAAGCTCGCGTTCGATCAGATTCGTCAGGCCTCGTCGACGACCCCTGCTGTACTGATCCGCCAGCTCGAAGCTATTTGCCGGCTCGCACCGCGACTTCCGGACGCCTGCTGTGAAGCATTGTCGGATCAAGCGGACGCGATCCTCGAAACGGCGAGCGCGCTGGTCGCGCTTGATCGCCGCGACCTTGACGCTGCGTGGCACCGCGCACACACCGCGCTCGAGCCCCGGCGTACGCCGACGAGCAGGAACCCATCCTCATAGCTCCCGCTCTGCCCAAGAGTCGAGGACGACAGCCATTTCAAGACGCAGGCCGTGAGGGCGCCCGCGCACTTCGCTGTTGAATCCTCACCGATGCCTGAAGCCGCAGAGATGGCGACTCCGAGTTCGTGACTCCGATGATCCGATCGTTCAATTCGTTCGTACTCGCAGCGAAGGAAAACCGTGGAAGAAATCCGTCGGAGAACCCGGCTCTGCGGAACGTCATTCTACGAAATTAAATCGCTTCAGCCTTTGCTGATTGAACCCATTCACCAAGGCATGTTCCTCAGGGCCAGGATTGGCTCGCAGGGGTTTTGCCGCTTCAACGAGGATCTCGTCAGCATCTGTTCCAAGCACGTCCAACGTTTCGGCGATAAAGCGGTCGAGAGGCATTGCCTGCTCGGCGTCTTGGCTATTCATCAACTCCGTGCGCACCCAAGGTGGCGCCACCTCGAGCACTTGAACGCCGCTATCGCGAAGCAAGAAGCGTTGCGACAACACATAGGAATGGAGCGCCGCTTTTGTTGCGGAATAAATAGCCGTCACAGCCAATGGCACAAAGGCAAGGACCGAGGTGTTGTAGAGAATCACCCCACGACGGCTCTTAAGGTGATCCACCAGAGCCGATGTCAGCCGAATGGGGCCTAGAAGATTGGTCGTCACAGTCGACACGAGCAGCCTGTCGTCGACGACACCCGCTGCCTGGTCCAGCTCCATGATTCCAGCGTTATTGAAGAGAACATTCAGATCCGGATGTTCTGCGATTAACCTCTTCGCCACTGCTTTGATACTGTCCGGGTCTGCGATGTCGAGTTCGATCGCCTCGATGCCCGGATTGGCCTTCACTACCGAGGCCAGATTGCTCTTACGTCTGCCTGAGATGATCACTTTGTTTCCACGTTTGTGCAGCTCCTCGGCCAGCGCGCGGCCAATACCTGATCCGCCGCCGGTAATGAAGATGGTGTTTTCAGTGAGGTTCATGGTTGCTCCAATCTGTATGGGGTGATAGCTGCGTTAAGGTCTAAGGCTTACCCAGGAAAACGGTCGCCAAACATGGGAAGGCCGCTCACGGACTCACCCTCTGTGGCTTCGTCCTGCAGTACGTCCCAGTGCTCAGCAAGTAGACCGTCTTCGAAACGGATGACGTCAGCGGCGATCCAGGGAGCAGGTCTTCCGTTTCCAGAGAACCGGCCGTGCGCGATGACGTAATCGCCTTCTGCGACAATGAGTTGATTTTCGTAGCGCAACGTGTTTGGCGCAGAACGAACTAGATTGAATAGCCCTTCGCGACCTGGTGCAATGTGCGCGCTGTGCTGAATGTACGTCGGCGACCAGAAAGGTTCTGCTGCACTGTAGTCGCGTTTGTTGAAGAGCGTGTCGAAGGCTTCGAGAACGATCGCCTTGTTCTGTTTGGGTGTTGTCTTTGGCATGATCAACTCCTGGGGTTGTGTTCGGATGGATGGTAGGTTGGGTAATCAGAATACCCGTGCGGCCCCGAGGCGTACACGGTTTCCCAATTAACCTCAGCAAGAGGGGCGTTCTCGGCAAACCTCTGGACCAGGTCGGGATTTGCGATATAGGGACGGCCGAACGCCACCAGATCTGCCAATCCTGCGGCGAGAAGGCGATTCCCGCGATCGCGGTCCATCTTCACGTTTGCGATCAGTGTGCCGTTGAAGAGAGGACGGAAATGCCGGAACATGCCATCCCCGGCCAACTTCTCGAGTGGAGTACCGGAGAAATCGGTGGTATTACCCATGAGCAACAAGTGCGAAAGATTGTAGGTGCTCAGCTTCCGAATTGCATATTCGGTGACGGGCAGAGTTTCGTCGTTGGCTTGAAACGCGCCGCCTTCGTGCATCGGACTGATCTTGACTCCAACCCGTTGTCGATCGACCTCACCCAGGACCGACTCGACTACCTCGAAGAGAAAACGCGAGCGATTTTCCAGGCTCCCGCCGTATTCGTCTTTACGCAGGTTGGTGGTGGCGTTCAGAAACTGAGAGATCAGATAGAGATAGTTGGCGAGGATCTGCACACCATCGAAGCCGGCTTCCATCGCATTTCGCGCTGCTCGCGCGAAGTCCGCAACCGTGACTTGGACCTCCTCCTTCGTCAGAGACCGCGGTGTTACCGTGGGCTTCCTTCCCGTGGGCGTGACCGAAATCTGGCATGGGTCGACATTCGATGCGGACACAGGTTGCGCCCCGCCCAGCAGTTCAGGATGCGAGATTGCGCCGGTATGCCAGAGCTGTGCAATGATGCGGCCGCCAGCCGCATGGACGGCGCCTGTAACGCGTCGCCATCCGCGGACCTGCTCCTCCGTCCAGAGTCCTGGTGTAGCGGCCCAGCCGAATCCTTGCGGGCTGATGGCGGTGGCCTCGGCGATGATCAGTCCGGCTGAAGCACGCTGCGCGTAGTACTCCGCCTGCAATACAGAAGGCACATGATCGTGGGGGTGAGCACGCATCCGGGTAAGGGGCGCCATGACGATGCGGTTAGGAAGATCGAGGTCTCCCATCTGATATGGTGTGAAAAGTGGCTGATTCCACATCACATGAACCCCTGCATGGGTGAGGCGGTTAGCAGTACCGGTTTGTTTTGGAGTGTAGTCATTGACCGCTCGCTTGCCTGATTCAACTGATTGCGATCCTGGCCGGGCCCATCGGACTTCCCATCTGATATCCCACCAGATTATTCTGAACCGTTCAGTTCTATATGATGATGGAGGCATTGCGAGGATGCAGAGATTTTGAACTGTCTGGTTTTGTATTGGATAATAGGTGCATGGGTCGCCCGAAGAACTTTAGCCGCGAGGAAGTGTTGGAGAAGGCGATGCCTGTCTTCTGGACCCATGGCTTTGCGGACACAAGTCTTCAGGACCTGGAACGAGCCACAGGAGTGAACAAGTCAGGGCTGTATACGGAGTTTCGAGACAAGGAAGATCTTTTTGTAGCCTGCCTTCGGCACTATCTTAAGGGCCAGGAGAAGAGAGGGCTTCTCACCAAGGAGCCTCTCGGATGGAGAAACGTCGAGAGTTTTCTCAAGAATGGTCCTCTTAATAAGGGGGAACAGCAGGGATGTTTTTCCGTCAACTCTATGCGGGAGTTCGCTATCCTTCCGGATGAGGCTTACGGGGTTGTGGCGGAGAATCGAGCGCTATTGCAGCACCTTCTTGCTATGAACATCGAGGCGGAAAAGCCCAGGATGCCTCCTTCCGCAATTGCGGAGATCGTGCTGTCCTTCTTTTCCGGATTATGCATTGAGCGCAACCTCAAATCCGGCAAAGCCTCGTCGACTCGCAAGATCGAGAACTTTATGACGGCCCTTCGCAGTCTCTAATCGAACGATTGGTTTCCTGAAGGCGGCATCGCGACCGTAATGTGTAATGCCGCGACCACGAAATGCCACAACGGCTAAAAAGGCCTCATTTGCCCGATCCATTGTACGTTTGTTGTCCGAAAATGCTTTCCGTTCTGAAGTCCAACAGACATCACATCGGGGGCACAGTATGGCATAGATTCTCAGAGATGGATCGAAACAACACCTGGCTTCCCGCGATACCGTTTAGTCACCCCCTTTCCATTTCTTCGGTACGCCGGCTTGCCGGCTGGATTCCTAGTGGGATGGTCCGCCGCCTCTACCCAGCCAGAGCACTGCCGCGACGGCAAGGTCAGAGTTGCCGGTCGTTCGGCAAGAATCTCAGCGATTGTCATCGTCAGAACTTCCCAGAACAGGACTTGAACGAAGCCGCCTCGCGGCAGACGCTTTCGCGTGTATAGACACACGCCTCCGAACTTCCCTCTTGAAGAACGGATGGCGCCCGAGGTACGATCAAGCAGATGGTTGCAGAGAAGTCAT
>DATNKA010000637.1:0-8552 GCA_035603655.1 Candidatus Acidiferrales bacterium
GCGGGTGATTCCTGAGCGAGCGGAGCGCTGGCCGTTTCTGTGGGCGGTGCAGCGGCCGGCTTCTTCTCTTCCTTCTTTTCTGCAGGCGGCAGTGCGGGTGCGGCGGGAGCGGCTTTGGCCGGCGCGGGAGCGGCTTCCCCATCTACCGCGATAGTGCCTACGACCGTGTTAACGCCAACCGTTGTTCCCTCTGAGACTTTGATCTCCTGCAGAACGCCCGACGCGGGGGCGGGAATCTCTGCGTCAACTTTGTCGGTGGAGATTTCGAAGAGTGGTTCGTCGCGCTGTATCTTGTCGCCAGGTTTCTTCAGCCACTTGGTAATAGTGCCCTCGACGATGGACTCGCCCATTTGGGGCATGATGATGTCAGTCGGCATGATTTCCTTCCACGCGGCCCATGGTTTGAGAATGGGCCATACGCAAACTAATTATTATAACGTTTGCCACGAACCAACGCGCGCAGGGCGGGTGACTGTCCTCGGTTGTTCGCCGACACTGGACTTGTTCATCTTCATCCCACATCAGCCGGCCGATGGTTCTACTCTTGCGGTTTTAGCTTTTTCTCTTCTTCGCCGGTTGGGGCGGCCACGCCGAACGTGGTCTTCCAGTAATCCTGAACGGCGGGCGGCAGCTTCTCCATGTGGGAAAGGAGGCTGGTGATCTTCCACATATCCTGCTCGCTGAGAGTTTTTTCCCAGGAGGGCATGCCCGTGTAACGGATGCCGGTGCGGATGGTGTAGTAGAGGTGCCATTCGGGATCGTCGGGGGGATCGGAGACCAGATTGGGGGCGGGCGGGTAAAAGGAGTTGGTAAGAGAAGCGGGCTTGCGGTCGAGGTCGCCGTGGCAGAGGGCGCAGTTCATACTGTAAAGCTTCATGCCATCTTCAAGATTCTGATCGTTTGGCGGGATAGGGTTGGTGAGACGGGGAGCATGTTTCTCCATAGACGCGTCGACGGCGCTGTTCGCCAAGCGGTGTTCCCACCGAGGCGGGGGAACATTGGCGGGGGTGGGGAAAAACCCCAGCATGGCAAAACCAAGCGCGCAAAGAATGAGTACGAGTAGGGTGATGATTACGCCGAGAATAAACTTGCCCATGGTCTCCTCCGGCAATCGACTATTGTGGCAGAAGTTGGA
This sequence comes from Candidatus Acidiferrales bacterium, assembly GCA_035603655.1. GTDB lineage: Bacteria > Acidobacteriota > Terriglobia > Terriglobales > Acidobacteriaceae > Sulfotelmatobacter. The sequence goes on from DATNKA010000637.1 coordinate 1,136, forward strand.
GGCTGGGCGCCAGTATTGCCGACGGGCGCCACGCCCGGCTTAACGGACAGCTGCGGCGAAGGATCTGCTCGTTCAACGGCATAGATCAAGGTGTCAAGCATGTGAGCTGCGTCGCTAATGGCGCACTCAAGTCTCCCACATGCTCTCCGGCCGCTCTCGTGACGACCCGCATTCCACGGCACCCAACCGCGGCGCGAGCGAGCAATCGCAGCGGTGATGGGCGCGTTTCTGGTTACCTGTCCTCGTAATCAAATTCGCACGTTTCTATTTATATTCGTGTTCGCCCGAATTAGGTTCATCGCGGCGGCCCTCCTAATTGGTTCTTGGTTTCTCACGCAGCTCTTTCACGCCGGTGCTGGGGGAGATGTACAAAATCGAAGTCTCGCCGGGTTAATCTCCAGCTCGAGGGGGTGCATGGCCCAATCGTAGCCGATGGAGTCTGCATCCACCTTCAACGGAATCGACTTCAACAGGCCGCAGGTTGTGCCGCCTCACCCGCCGGGATGGCACAGAAACCGCGTCTATCGCCCGCTCCCTCAAGGCCATGGCTTCCAGAGTGTCGCCGTCGATCTCGGCGTCCGCTACTTTTGCCTGGCGCGGGTGCCATCGTAAATCTTCAGCGCGCCGGATCCGCCATCGGTGATGCAGATGTGGTTGAGGTCCGCAGGTTAATATTCGCCGGAGCCGAATTTGGAAATATTGTCTCTGGCGTGTTTACTCCTGTGCGGCAGGCAGCAAGTCCGGGAGCCGCATCGCAGTTCAGTGCATCACGCGCGCGCTTTGTCGATCATCGAATCCCAGATACCTTTGGATTTCAGAATGAGTTCAACGGTTTCGCGGATTGCACCGTGCCCGGCCAGTGCTTTCGTTGTGTAGTGCGCTGTCTTTTTGACCTCTGGAACTGCATCGCCCACCGCCACGGCGAGGCCAACGCGGCGCATAACGGGAAGGTCCGGAAGATCATCGCCTACATAGGCGACAACAGAATCGGATACAGCTGCCTTGCGAACGATTTCTTCGTAGGCAGGCATCTTCAGTGCTTGTTTCATATAAATGAACTCCATGTTCATTTCGTGGGCGCGCCGAAGCAGTGCCGAGCTCTGACGTCCGGTAATGCAGCCAGTGCGAAGGCCGGCAGTGTGAGCGAGAGTGAGGCCCTGACCATCGTGCGCATCAAAGGTCTTGATTTCGAGGGCGACGTCTTCGGTTTGGGAGAGCAAGATGACGCCACCATCTGTCATCGTGCCGTCTACGTCCATGAGGAGCAGTTCGATTTGCGCCGCGCGCTTCTTTAGAGCACGAGAGATTTTCGGAAAACTCGCCACGAAGCCTCCACCACAGCACTCATCCTCCAGTCGACTTCACGAGGTCAATTGGGTGACGGAGCAAGTTGGATCAGTGTACGTTAGACTTACTTCTTCTCTAGCGAAATTCCAAGTTTCTGCTAAATCAGGATGCCGACTTCATTCTGAGTTTGGAGGAAGGCAACACCGTGCCACGCATTGCGTAGTCTGAGAACCCGCGCACGCTGAGGAACAAGGTGCACAAGAACCGGAGATCTCGAACACGCCTTGGTTCCGGCTGTCTGGCAGCGCCTGATCAATGACAAGGACGTGCATGGCTCGAAGGCAAAACGAAAGCAGGTGCGCATAATAATCTGACGTTCGCAGCAGGCAAGGCAAACCGCCACTATTGGGGAATCTGGTGAAACCCTTTTCGGAAGGTGTCAAGCTGAGAGATCCATGATTGTTCCCCGCGTACTGCGCCAGCGGTGCTCTCGTTTGGCGAATTGATTCCATCCGTCCCGTCGAAGTCTCCGCTCCAGTTCCGCAAACTCATTGAGATCCAAGGCCACGGCAAAGTCAATGTCCCCCGTATGCCGGAGTTCACCGGGGAAATGCACCTGGTATGCGATGGCGCCGATGATGACAAGGTCTGCTCCGAGCTCAGCGCAATAGTCGCGGAGCGCACGCCGATCAGCGATTTGGGCCGCAGTGAGTTCGGGCATCACTCAGCTAGATACTCGCGTTTGATTTCTTCCGCCGCTTCATGCGCGCGGGGATCGAAAGAATACATTAATTCGGAATAGATGAGCCACGGATGCGCTAGGGGAACTGATCCCGCCTTCCGCCAAAAGGGAATGCTGCCGAAGGAACGCAGGAAGATGAGTGGGCCGGATTTGTCAGGAATGATCCGCAATTGTCGACGCAGTTGGTCGTTGAGCGACTCGATGAAGATGGGCAACTCGAGTCCGCGATAAAACTTCTGCAGCAGGTATCCAGCGGGACCGCCGGTTACTGACCATCGGACTGAGTCTTTGGCGAGCGACTCCTGGATGCCGGCGAGCATGTCGTCCATTTCGCGGGCAGGCAAACGAAAACGGCCGACGAACAACTTCGGGCGCAGCGCGAGTTCGTATCCCCGCAACAGTTCTGCCGACAATTTCGATCGATCTCGCAGGCGAAAGCCTTCCTCTGACTCTAGGAGGACTCCTTGGGCAACCAGTTGTTGCTCTACTTTCGCCACATTGCTCTTGCCGAGTCCGGCAAATTCGGCCAGTTTGCGTACGGACCAGCTTCCCGCATCTTTCGCCGTGGCGAAAGCGAACAGGAGTTGCGAGACAGCCGGACTGATGCGTCGTTCTTCCGTCCCGGCTGCGTTTTGTTTCATCCCGACGACTGTGCGCTCGTAGTTGCGGCCGAGAACTAGGTGCATGTTGCCCGTCTGGTCAACGAAATTGATCCCCGATTGAATCAACCGTTCGGCGGAGGGGCCGGGAATGTAGCGCGCAAATAAAAGAAGAGGCTCGCGACGTTCGGTCGCATAGAGCTTTGTCTGAGCTATCAATGCGTTGAGCGCTCCCCGGTCGAGATAAGACCGTTTCTGTTCCACCAGGAAGCGGTAAGTTCCTTTTGGGGCGTGGATCTTGAGGATACCGTCGGCCTCCCGCCGGTTACGGCGGCCCTCCGGCGAAAAATCGAGATCCGTGACGAAAGGCAGAGCCTGGAGCTTCTCGAGAAACGGTTGAATGGTGGGCTTGAGCTGCATTGCGTCCACTATTATCACATGTCCATTACTAATGGACAGTTGATAATTTAGGACTGCCCTGCGCCGCGCGAGCCTGCGTCCATCAAGGCCGTTTGCACGTTTTGTTCAGTTGAACGCGCTCCTTCCACCATTGCGGGCTTTTGTCTTAATTCTTCGAAGATCAATATGCCTTCAACCTGCGGGCTTCGCGGACTACGTCGCTTACCTTGGGCAGGGAATGTTCTTCCTGCGGCGGGGAGAACGGGACGGCGGAGTCGAGGCCTGCGATGCGGACTATGGGGCCGTCGAGATCGTCGAAGGCTTCTTCGTTGATGATGGCGGCAATTTCGCCGGCCAGGCCTCCGGTGCGAGAGTGCTCGTGCAGGATAATGACTTTGTTGGTTTTCTTCACGGTCTGCGCAATCGCTTTGCGATCCAGCGGCGAGACGGTGCGCAGGTCGAGGATCTCGATGTCGATTCCGTCTTTGTTAAGAACCTCAACAGCTTCTAGCGCTGTGTGGACCATCGCCGCATAAGTAATGATGCTGAGGTCGCGACCTTCGCGGACGATGTTCGCTTTGCCGATGGGGACGACGTAATCTTCCGCAGGGACTTCACCTTTGATGCGCCGATAAAGATATTTGTGCTCGAAGAAAATGCACGGATTGTTGTCGCGGATGGCGGCTTTGATCAGGCCTTTGGCGTCGTAGGGCGTGGCCGGGCAGATTACTTTCAGGCCGGGATTGTGGACGAACCACATCTCGGGATTCTGCGAGTGGAAGGGGCCGCCGTGGACGTATCCGCCGCTGGGGCCGCGCAGCACGAGCGGAGCAGGCGCGCCCCAGAGGTAGTGAGTCTTCGCGACCATGTTGCTGATCTGGTTGAAGGCGCAGCCGATGAAGTCCATGAACTGAAATTCCGCGACCGGGCGCATGCCGGTGAGCGATGCTCCGAAGGCCGCGCCCACGATGGCGGACTCGGCAATCGGTGTGTCGATGACGCGCTCGGGGCCGAAGCGGTCGATGAAACCGTCGGTGACTTTGAAGGCCCCGCCGTAGATTCCGATGTCTTCGCCGAGGCAGAAGACAGAAGGGTCGCGGTCCATTTCTTCCCAGATTCCCTGGCGGATGGCTTCGAGGTATGTGAGTTGCATAGTAGTTTCCTTCACCGTGCGTTCACGCGGACTAAGACGCTAAAGGGTTTCGCCAGCTGAAGTCGGGGCCGCAGAACCTTTCTCGATGAATCCTCTCAGCTGCCTCGATGCTTGGAGATGTAGAGTTTTCAACGGTCCTGACGGCAATTGCGCGACCTCCCCGTCCTCTTCATCGGCCTTGGTGAGAGCTTCGTCGATTTTGCCTTCTGAGAACAAGACTAGGGCTTCCGTGTGTGCACGATTGATTTTTGACCTTTCCCCATCGCTGCTGTCGAGCCATTGTCGAGCGAGATCATTTCTCCTGCGTTTAGTGGCTTGGAATCTTGCCGCAGCGAGGATCAACTCCTCACGAAACTCCGGTGGGACGCTGGCCGACTTTGCCAGACAGGCCTCAAGATGCCTCGCAGCTTGGTTGTAGTTTCCCTTTCGGTTTGCGACCGTATATGCGACCCAGTTTGCCCCTACGTAGTCGTGGCTTCCTTCACTTTCCAGAATAAATCTTGGGTCGATTTCTGCCTCCGGTATGGTCTCTCCACGCCTGATGGCGGCATGCCTGCCGAGTAAAAAAATCCATCGTTGCCCTTTGTTCAAAAGCAACATGATCAGCTTCATGCCGTCGGAACTAAAACCGTAGCGTCGAAACGGAACGAGATTTCCGACGCCAACGACGAATGAACCCACGACGAAGAGCTGCGCAAGACCCATAAGATGCGCGTTTCGTATCGGGATGTGGTCGAAGACCAGAAGGCCGCACACAATGTTAGCCACGGGCCCGCCAGCGATGTATGCCGCAAGCCGAACAGGAAGCGCAGAGTCAGTTTTTGGGAGCATCAGTGCATTGCCGCCTAGGAGTGTGCTCCGCCTCCATTCCCAATGGAGTCGTCTGTAGGAATCCAGTTCTGCAGGGCCGACACGAATGCGGTCGAACTCTAGTCCGGCCACAAGCCCGCCCAAACAATGACCTACTTCGTGGATCAGAGTTACGAAGAGGATTAGCAGGTAGATCTCAAATGGGGTTCCGAGGGCGAACACGCCGAGTATCAGTACAGTCTGCCATGGCGGTATCTGCCGGAAGTACGGGCTCGGGTCGGGGAGTCGGAGTTCGCGGTCGAGATACGGGGTTGGCGATGCCGTATAGAGTCCGTCCGGAACAGGGGACGACGAATCTACCGACTCTGGCATCGTGAGCGTCACTTCAAATGTACCGCCGCTTCCGTTTCCTTGAAGCTGCCTCTCCCCTTCTTCACCTTCGGCATACCATACTTCGGCTTGATTTCATGACACCCGTCTTCACAGTAAACGCCGCCCTCAGCAGATTCCGGCGTCGGCATCGGGGAGTTCACCGCGATCTCACGCTCGGCTTCGATCACCCGCTCAACTTCTGAAATCAACTCAGCATTTTCTTTCGCGGTCAGCCACTTCTTCTCTTTCACCAGATAATTCTCAAAGCGCGCTATCGGATCGCGCTTTTTCCAGAAGTCGAACATCGGCTTCGGCACATACGCCGCGGCGTCGTGGATGGCGTGGCCCTTCATGCGCATCATTTTGGCTTCGATCAGGGTGGGGCCTTCGCCGCGATGGGCGCGTTCGACGGCGTCGTGGGCGGCGTCATAGACCTGGCAGGCGTCGGTGCCGTCGACGATCACTCCGGGGATGCCGTATCCGATGGCGCGTTCAGCCAAATCTTTCACCCGGTATTGCATTTCCGACGGCGTGGAGTAGGCCCAGAGATTGCTCTCGACGAAGAGCACGAGGCCGAGATTCTGTACGGCGGCGAAGTTAATGCCTTCGTAGGTCACGCCGGTCGATTGCCCCCCATCGCCGATCCAGGTGAGCGTTGCGATATTACGTCCCTGCAGGCGTGCGCCCAGCGCGACCCCGGAGAGCACTGGGATGAGATCGCCAAGCATGGAAATGGGTGAGACCATGTTGCGCTCTTCGATGTCGCCGAAGTGCGAGGTGCCGTCGCGGCCTTTGGTCGGGGAATCGGCTTTCGCCATGTATTGCATCATGGTGTCGGAGGCGCCGAAACCTCGAACCAGCAACGCTCCCTGGTTGCGGATCATGGGCGCGAACCAGTCGTCCTTATCCAGCGCATATGCCGAGGCGCAGGAGCAGGCTTCCTGGCCGAGTCCGAAATAGACTCCGCCGACGACTTTGCCTTGCTTGTAAAGATTCTCCAACGCCACTTCCATTTTGCGGTTGAGCAGCATGTAGCGATAGATCTCGATGCACTGCTGTTTGTTGAGATATTTCGAGTCGCGGATCGGAGGGACTGGGGCGTCGAGATTTCCAGTAACTTCGTAGCGGACGTGCTCGACGCCGTCTTTATCTTTTTCCACGAGCTGCTTCACCGCAAGATCGGGATGCTCCAAGCGGTAGTCCGGGATGGAGTAGGTGCGAACGGCGGTGTTCTGAGATCCCGTAGGGCTGGGCTTCGACTGAGACGCTCCATTGCGCGAGCGATTCCCATTCGAACTCGGCTTGGAGATGGATTGCTTTTTCTTGATTGCCATGGCGAAACGCACTGAGGCGCTCCTTGATGGTATCGCGAGAGCGGGGAAGAGAGCTAGGGAGTCAGTGAGCGCCCGCTCAGAACGTTTAACCGGCCCGCCGGCTGCTTTGATCGCACTTTCCCTGACCTAACCCGAGCTGTCGCAACCTCGTCGCTCATAGAACCAGGGTTACCAATCCAACGCGAAAAGCCTGGGCTTGATGCCGGGGATGCACAGCGCGATGAGGTGAATACCCGATGCCTTCAGGACATCTCAAGAATTGGATCTCCAAAAATTGAATATTGAAGCCAGAGTCGAGTTAAGACTTACGGGATGCAGCGAACAAAAAGCGAACAAAGGCGGATCCAAGTTCGTCTGCAGGCTTATCGGTTTGAATGGAGGCCGGACCGAAAGCAGCGGCATCAAATGCGCGCCTTCGCCGGTTCGTGTGGTTTTGTCTTCAATCGTGCATTGGCCTTGCCGAAGGAGTTGTTCGAACTCAGCGGGGCCCATGCGGTTCTGCTGTGTGGAGTGCGGCCAGGAAGCCAACGCCGATCTGGTGGCAGCAATCAATGTAGGAAGGGCTGGACTAGCCCGGATCGCCTGTGAAGTGAACGGTGGAGTCAGGTCGTCAGCCGCCGGAACCCAGCTCGGTCGCGGCCTAGCCGCGACGCCTGGATCCCCCCTCCTTCAGGTGGGGGCGGACGTCAAGAACCATGGTTTTCAAAGCCAGGGCGTTTGT
>DATNKA010000638.1:0-3110 GCA_035603655.1 Candidatus Acidiferrales bacterium
CCACTGTGGTCTTCCAGCATCGGCCCAACCCCTTGGTGCGACACTTTTCGATGAAAAATGGCGGTTCGGCCGTCTTGTTTTCGCAAAATGTCAAGGGCACCACCGGTACCGACCCACACCTCTCCGTTGCGTAACGCCATAACCGAATAGAAATGGGAGTCCGAAACTCCCTGCCGCGTCGTGTAACTAATCAGGACCGTGTCGCGAAACATATCGAGTCCACCGTCGGTGAGCACCCAGATGTTTCCTTCTCGATCCTCAAAAAGGCCCCCTACGCTGTTGCCTGACAGCCCATCCGACACTCCGTAGTGGTCGGCGACACCGCCGAAAATACGGTAGACTCCATCATTCATTGTGCCGACCCAGAGTGATCCTCGGCGATCAACCAGCAGGTAACCAGGACGGACTCTTGACCGGTCGAATCCCGGGACGGCATACCTCGTCCACTTACCTTCGGAGTAATACCGGAGGCCAAGTTGCGGTCCCGTTCCATCTAAGCTCGCCCAGGCCGTGCCTGACGGACCAAGTGCGACATTGATTACTCCATCGCTTTTTGCAAGTTCAGCAATTTCACCAAAATATGTTGTAGCCGGAGTGCCGAGCCGCCAGCGAACGAGTACCTTGGACCCGAACCAAATATTGCCCTCGCTATCGAGAGTCAATCCGAGGCCGTAGCCGACGGGAATACCGTCCTTTTTCCCGAAGCAGCGCAGAGTCTCTTTGGAAATGCTGCACAGCGGCGCTTCGCGTGCATACTGCCCATAGCGAGTCGCCCATATTGTCCCGGAGTCGTCCTCGATGATTGCGAATATGCCGGCGGGATGCTCCAAGTCCGTGTACGTTCGCAGTTGGCCGTCTTTCCAGCGAGCCAAACCGCGTGTGGTACCGATCCAGAGGCTGCCGTCACGAGAGCCGAATATAGCCGAGAAATGTGTGCCGGGCAGATGCTGTCCCTGGGGAGGCTGCCACGGCACGAACCGGACTCCATCGAAACGCATCAACCCTTGCGCAGTTGTTATCCAGAGAAACCCGTCGGTGGTTTGAGCAATACTGGTAGGAGGAGAGATGACGCCATCCTGGATGCGCCACACAGTGTGACCATACTGGGAGATCCGCCGGTCGGGGTCAAGAGCAAGCACACGCGGCAGCGCTACCAGCGACAAACTCGCCAAGACGACCCCTAACGCGAAAACTCCTCGCGCCCGTATTGGGAGGATCACTTTCTTGTCCCATATTGTCGGTAGAACCGTCATCACACGCGTATCCCGCCGTCAGAAGAGTCGTTTTTTCGTGATGTCAGCCATGAGCCGCAGTCAAACCCAATGGGCCCGTGCGGCAACACACTGACAAACAATACCGGAACCGGGTCGACTACGATGTCGCGTTTGCAGACCTCCAACTTTATTCCATGTGAGGCTGCGAGTTCTACTCTCAAATCTGGGCATCTTCTTGCGCGAATCCGGAAATGCCGGTTCCTTCCTGAGAGGTAGGTCGCAAGATACCCATCCTTCTCATCTTGGCAAGCAGAGTGGTTCGTTTCAGTCCCATTTTCGCTGCTGCGCCACGCGGTCCACCGACGATCCAGCCGGCCTGTTCAAGTGTTTCTAAAATCAACGCGCGGTCGGAGTCTTCCAATGTCCTCGATGAGTGGAAAGTTCGGGTCCGCTGCAGACTGGGGATCATGGGCTCTGTTTGCTTGTTTTGAAGTGGATTTGAGAGCGCACCGTCCCGCGAAAGGATCACCGCCCGTTCCACCAGGTTCTGCAACTCGCGGATGTTGCCAGGCCAGGAATACGACTGAAAGGCAGACATGGTTTCCGGAGGAATGCTGTGGACTTGCTTCCCCATGCGGCGACTAAAGAGCTCCACGAAATGCGTGACCAGAGCTGGAATATCTTCCCGGCGCTCTCGGAGCGCAGGCAGCAAGATGGGGAAGACGTTCAGCCGATAATACAGGTCACCGCGAAATTGCCCGCGAGCGACCATCTTCTGCAGATCGCGATTGGTCGCGGCTACCAGCCGGACATCCACTTTGTGCGTGCGACCATTGCCTAGTCGCTCGAACTCCTGTTCCTGCAGCACACGCAGCAACTTCGGCTGCAGTGCAGGAGGGATGTCACCTACCTCGTCCAAGAACAAGGTTCCCTTGTCGGCCATTTCGAAGCGCCCGATCCTCTGCGCGATGGCTCCGGTAAAGGCCCCTTTCTCATGACCGAACAATTCGCTTTCCAGAAGATCCAGCGGAATGGCCGCGCAGTTCAGCTTTATGAATGCGCGTCCATAGCGCTGACTTGCATTGTGAATGGCATGGGCGATGAGTTCCTTCCCGGTACCGGTTTCGCCTTCGATGAGGACCGTCGAGTCTGTGGGCGCAACCTGCTCCACTTGCTCGAGAACAGATTCGAGAGCGGCGCTATTGCCGATGATCCGCTCGAACGTACGCTCGGCATGATCCGTCACAGAGTCAGTGATTATTGCACGATCTCCCACAGGAACCTCTAGGCTTACGTCTCCACGCGACCGCGGTAAATGCTGGCTTTTCACATATTCATATTCAGAGCAGCACGAACTCTTTTGAGTAACAAGTGATGATCGAACGGTTTTGCGAGGAACTCGACTGCACCCTCTCTCATCGCTCGAATTCTCATCCTGGCGTCGCCATGAGCCGTCACGAAGATGACCGGAATATTGCATCCCTCTTCTTTCAACTTGGCCTGCAACTGCAGTCCCGACATCTTCGGCATATGGATATCAACAATTAGGCATGCAGCGTGAGTACGCAAATCGGATTCGATGAATTCTTCCGCAGATCCGAAACAGCGTGCGACTATTCCAGCCGCCTCCATTAGGTCGTGCAGTGACTCCTGCATAGCCTCGTCGTCATCAATGATCGCTATTAAGTTTGACGCTCGCTCCATCGCCATGTGACAAGATTAACGTCATTACCTCACTTGGAACAATCAAACTTTAGGCAGACTGAACCAGACTTTAGATGTTGGATCCTTACTTTCGACAATCGGGTGGAGGTATCATCGATTCGAGAAAAGTGGACTATGTGATGGATTTCAGCTTGTCCGCCATTCTGACGAGCTCAGGCAAGGATTGAGCCT
>DATNKA010000639.1:0-2804 GCA_035603655.1 Candidatus Acidiferrales bacterium
CACGGGACGGCGGTACTGTCCGTTCCAGGAATGCGTGAACTCGTGCGGGAAAAGGCCCGCTTCAAGGATTCGGGTGTTCGGATCAACCAAGGTGTGCTGGCGTACACGATCGTCACTGGATTCGTGATGTTCTTGCCCAAGTCCCATCACGTTGTCACTTAGCGTCAGCAGAAAATGATAGTCGCGAAAGTGATGAGACTTATATAAAGCAGTGGCCTCCACGACTAGGCGCTTGTAGTTCTCGATCAATTCGGGCGGCACCTCGAGAGCCCAGGCATCGTCGGAAACCACGTCCAATTCCTGGGGCGGGCTGTCGCCGGGATTCAATGGGAAAACCCGCACGAATTCACCCGACTGCACCGGCGAATCGACCAGAAGGTCGAGGGGGACAGGCGCGAACGAGATGGTATCACCGGACTGACGGCCAATCGGGAGCGATGTGCTGAACTTCCAGTGGCTCGGCAGAGTCAATGTTGGGTCGTAGATCAAATCGGCGGCGGGCCAGCCTTTTGGATAAAGCATGACTTGATTCCACATTAAGACGAACAGGTTGGCCGCGCCCGAGGCACTGAAATCGATCCCCGGCCCGGGAGCGGAGATCAGGAAGTCTAGTGAAGCCTCGATCGAGGCAGTTCCCGCAGGAACGTCAAGGTGGAACGTATACATGTCTACCAAGTCTTGTTGCCACGGAATCTCGCGGGTGCCCGCGGAAAACTTGAGCCCGGCTAGATTCCAGATGGGGCCGTCAGGAGAGTGATCCGCTGGCATCCACTTAGGGTAGTAAAGGGTTAGAGGTCCGGAGTGGACTGGAAACACCAGTTTGGCGTGGAGAATCCGCTGTGCTACTTGGGTCGCGTCAACCGAGATTTTCACCGGACCCGGAGCGGCAGATTGGGCGCTCGCCGAACCTGATAGAGATCCAACCAGAACCAGCGTGAGATACAGCCAGCCCGCGGATTTTCTGCCATGGCACATTGTGTTTCCCCCTTCACGCTACGCGTCGAGAAGATACATCCAGCGCAAGACCCAAACCAGTTACATCGCTAACTTACCAAGTAAGCTTCCCCATGAATTGAATGTTGCGCGGCCCTCCCACGCCAAAGTGAGAATCGAAACTGCCGTCATCGGCGGAGGCGCTGATGGTCGTGCTCAGATCCGGCGCCGGCTCGGCGAAGTTCGGATGATTGAATGCATTGAAGAAACTGGTCCGGAACTGAAATCCGAAGCGTTCTCCCATCTTGAAAGTTCTCTGAATGGATATGTCGAAGGCGTTCAGTCCAGGAGCTACGAGGGGATTCCGTGGGCAGTTGCCGAACGTCCCCGGTGCAGGCTCGGCGAACGAGCTAACCGAAGCGTAGGGCTGCGAAAAATCCTTAAGCTGGTAATGAATCGGGCCGACGCAGTTATAGCGTTCGTGGAAATTACCCACGCCGCTTTCATCGCCAAAAGTCAAGAGCGGCGCCGCCAAACCGTCGCGTAGAGTTGTGGTGCCAGAGATTTGCCAGTCTCTGGCCACATAACCAAGCGCGCCAGCGGACTTAGGCGAGGGGATGGCGTACACGTAGGTGATAATCAGCGCGCGGCGCTGGTCGAATTCCGAATTGCCATAACTCCCTTTCAGATTCGTCGAGTCTTGCGGGACGTAGCCGCTAGTCCCGGAGAAGTCGTCCACCTCCGATGCGGTGTCCAGGTTGTGAGACCAGGTGAAGGCGATCTGCGTGGTCAACCCGTGAAAGTTGTTCGATTTCAGCGAAGCTTGCAAAGAGTTGTAACTCGCGATCCCGGGTGTCGAAATCGTGTTGATCTGCGCCAGAGTGGGATACCGCGCATTGAAGGGGCGGGCCGCCTGCTCACAGTTGGGGTCACCAGCGGGGATTGGCGCAAGTGTACTCATACAGCCCGGTCCAAAACCGGCGCCGACGGGTGGCTGGTTGATGTCCAGAAGCTGCAATTGGTGAATGCTGTGATTTCCGACGTAGCCAATCTGAAGGACGAACCGCTCGCTCAATTCCTGCTGGAGATTGAGATTCCATTCTTGCGTATTGGGAGTTTTTAGATTGTGTTGAATGCTTTCGATATTGAACGGTGGTTGCGGGGCCCCGGTGCCAAATATGGGCACGCCGACCCCAAATGGAATAGGCGCAGAGGGAACGATGGTGAAACCGGCAGTCGGTCCAATCGGATTCTGCGCCAGCCCTTCTTCGAAGTTATTGAGAGGAATCGTGTCGTAGTAGATTCCAAATCCGGTTCGGAAAACCGTTTGGCGGCCGGGAATGAGCTCGAATGGAGGCTGCCACGCAAGCGATACCCGGGGTCCAAAGTTGCCCTTGGGAGCGTCATAGAGGTGACCGCCGGGCAGTTGCGAAGCTTCCACAAGGCCCAGATTCGGGTCGAATGCCGAGAACCGCCCGCGCGCCTCGCTCACGGTCGTGAAGAAATCGTACCGCAGACCCGCGACCAGCGTGAGCCGGGGTGTGACCTTAAACGTATCCACCCCGAAACCGCTGATGATGTTCTGGGAGATATTCGCGCGGGGGCTGCCGACTCGGGTGATATTGGTGAGAGACGAACCGGGGGTTGGCATACCGGCGATTAGATCGACAAGAGCTGCGAGTCCACCGTCTGTCGTAAGTGCTGTTCCGCCTGTTGCTGACGGATTGTCTCCCAGCTGGGAGCCGGTAAACGAAAAGATGCCACGAGATCCGGCGAGAGTGTAGTCGGAATAGTTGTGGAGGAAGTTGAAGCCGAACTTCCATGCATGCTTGCCGCGGGTCCAGTTCACTTCGTTGGCGATTTGATAGCTG